>JAQWCP010000121.1 GCA_028705905.1 Oscillospiraceae bacterium | reverse complement strand
CAATCAAAGCAACTCTTGTTTCCATTTGGAACCTCCTTTCTTCCTGGGGCTAAGGCACTCGCTGAATATAAAAAAGCTACGCCAAAAAGGCGCAGCATAACATACCACAAATTAAGAAGAATCAAAAGATTCTCTTCTTTATCGCGCCTTTCTCCTCAGGATACATTGCCTTCGGACGTCAGAACCCATACTATTAAATTTTACCATGTAAAAGATTTGTTTTCAGAAATTCTTCCAACGCATCTCTAATGATTGGAGTATATCATAGATCATTTGAAATTGCAAGTGGTATTGTTGTAATTCTAAAAGATAACGCTAAAAAAACAGGCTGTCAGATTCTGACAGCCTGTTTTTTGGAGGCGCCGCCCAGATTTGAACTGGGGAGTGAGGGTTTTGCAGACCCTTGCCTTACCACTTGGCCATGGCGCCGCAGCAACGTTAATCATTATATCGAATAAAAAAATGATTGTCAATAGGATTTGGGAATTTTTATTAAACTGAAAAATATTTTCATCTTCGCAGCGCAACGGAATTCGTTTCGTTTTGAATGAAAAGCAAGAAGACGGAAATAATAAAACACGAGGTGAGAAAAATGACATTAAGCCAAAAAGAAACTTCCTTCTTACAGGATTTAAAAAGTCAAGAGCAGGTCTGCGTAGATAAATACAATCGTTATTCCGCAAACGCATGTGACAATCAGCTAAAAACACTATTTAGCCAGATTGGGAAAGTGGAACAGGGACATTTAGATACCATCAACCAAATGTTAAATGGTACCATTCCATCCATGTCCAGCGGTACCAGCGGTAGCGGAAATCAACAGGCATCCAGCGGAACCCCCGCTCCCACGTATGCCAATAACACCAACAATGAAGCAAAGCAAAACGACTGTTTCTTATGTTCAGACACTCTTGCAACAGAGAAATATGTGTCCGACGTATACAACACCAGCATCTTTGAGTTTACCAACCCTGCCATTCGAGATACGCTCAACCATATTCAAAAAGAAGAGCAGCAGCACGGAAAGCAGATCTATGACTATATGGCATCCAATGGCATGTATCAATAATTGAATCTATGCTCATAAACATCACAGGCTATGCGTTTTTCTCGCATAGCCTGTGATGTTTATCCATAGAAAAGCACATACTCCAAAAAAACCATCCCTTGCCGGGCGCCTGTTTTTGTGATATTCTAGAAAGGCCTTATAAAGTGACGGATGAAGTATATTCCACTTTGATCCCGCCGTCTTTCAGACGGGAAAGCTTGGCTTTTCGGCCGTTTCCATCTTCTAAGCTCATTTTTTCCAATTTAAACCCAGTAAAGAAATTCACTACATCCGATTCAATAAAAGCTGCCCATTTTTGTCCTTTTGCTTTCTCGGGCGCAAAGCCCGTTTCAATCTCTTCAAGATTCATATCTGCCATCTGATGATATACCTCCTATTGTTTTTATCATAAAAGTTGAAAGGGAATTCAATATATCATAAATGGGAACAAAATGCAAAAAAATTATGTCAATCTTGGATGACAATGGTAACTTTTTTGCTGCATCACAAAACTGTGGATTTAGGATAAATTTTGAAAGAGAAGAGAATTTCTTATATTGCTTGTTCTTGCTTCTCAAGGCGATCAGCATGGCCAGATATTCTCGTTAGAGATAAATCATTCTGGAAACCGGAAAAAATGATGATAGGGAAGCACAAGCTAAAGTAGGTGGGCACCAGTTGATTCATTCAACGACTGGATAGAAAGTAGTACCTTTGAATGTTGGAGAGGTAAGGCAAACAAAAAACATATTTTGGTCAACAAAATAAAAATTTTGTTGACCAAGGAGGAGGTGTTTCGTTGAAATGGACTATCGTTCAGAAGCTCCACCCATCATCCGAGAATTCTTAACTTATCATGAAACTGTAAAAGATCATTCCAAAAAAACCATTGACGAATATTTTTTAGATCTTCGTATGTTTTTCCGTTATATCAAACTTATCAAAAACAAGGTTCCGCGAACAACAGAATTTGAAGATATTTCCATATCGGATGTGGATTTGGAGTTGGTTGGTTCAGTTTCTTTAGCGGATGTATACGAATATTTGAGTTATCTTAGCCGAGATCGTATTAAAAATCAAAAAGGAAATTCTCCCGGATATGGAATTGACGCTGCGGCGCGCGCTAGAAAAGTCGCTACCATTCGTTCGTTCTACAGATATCTGACTGTAAAAGCCAAGAAACTAACAGAAAATCCGGTGCAGGGATTAGATTCGCCCAAATTAAAAAAAGATCTGCCTCGTTATCTAAGCGAAGCAGAAAGCATTGCATTGTTATCTTCTGTTAAGGGCAGAAATCAAACTCGGGATTTTTGTATTTTGACGCTATTTTTGAATTGTGGGATACGTATTTCTGAGCTGGTTGGCATCGATTGTGCAGATATTCATGAAGATGTGCTCCGTATCCAAGGCAAAGGAAATAAAGTTCGGATACTATATCTCAATGAAGCGTGTTTAGAGGCAATCGCAGCATACCTTCCGATGCGAAATGAAATAATGGGGACATCTAATGTAACAGATGCACTTTTTATTACATCGAAACGTAAGCGCATCAGTACCGCTGCTGTTCATAAATTAGTCAAAAAACATTTATCAAGTGCAGGCTTGGACAGCAGACAATATTCTGCCCATAAACTGCGCCACACAGCAGCCACTTTGATGCTGCATAATGGCGTGGATGTGAGAACACTACAAGAAATCTTGGGACATGATCATCTAAACACCACACAAATCTATACTCACGTGGAGGATGACCACCTGCGGCGTGCAAGAAAAGCTACTCCTTAGGCACAAATAAAGCCAACGCGCCCAGAGACCATTTCAAAAAAAGTAAATATGGGAAAATCAGAAAAGACGGATGAGGAAAAATCAAAACAAAGCGATCCGGAAGATACGCTGTAATTGATTATTTGGGATAGGCGCCTTCAATGTGAAGAAATCGTATGGTACGGAACGAGTAGGAACTTAGCGGGAAATAGTCGGCATCATTGGAATGTGCTGCAACCAAGATGTTGTGTATCGAGGGGTCCTTCCCTGTTGCAACAATGATAGGCGTGTGCCCAAAGGTGACTCCGTCAAAACTGAGTTGTGCAAAATCACCTGGTTGAATCTCTTCAATCGGCACTTCCCTGCCAAATGGTCCTGGATTGACGGCACCGCGGGTGATGAAATTGAAAAAATATGGGACACCAGTCCAAGCCGGTGCTTTCTCATTGGCATGCCAATAATACCATCCAAAGGTCGGTGTGCCATTCATCACCCCTGCGCCCGCATAAAGGCACTGAGAAGCGAAATTGGTACAATCCCCTCCAATGGCATCATAGTTATAATAAGCAGGATTGCGTCCATATGCCCAACGGTGGGCATATGCAACGGCCAGTTCCCTACGATATGGTAAGATAGAAAAAGAATGTAATGCGGGTTTTGTCAATTTACATCCCTCCTTTTTCTATCCTATGTGCGCCAGCATATTTTGTTTCAGACATCCGCAAACCAAGAAGCAAAGAAAGACAGCAATATTGCTGTCTTTCTTTGCTTCTGTTCTATTTGGAAAGAAAACGTTCTAGGCGATCCATGCCTTCTTTGATATTTTCCATAGACGTGGCATAGGACCAACGGACATGATGGGGAGCACCAAATCCGGTACATGGTACAGTAGCCACTAACCCCTTTTCCAAAAATGCCGATGCAAAGGTGTCAGCATCTTTGATATCAACACCATCAATAGTTCGCCCAACGAGCTGCTGCAAATTCATCATTACGTAAAAAGCGCCGTGTGGCATCCTGCAGCTAACGCCTGGGATCCGATTCATGCGTTCTACCATATAATTCCGCCTAGTTTCAAATTCCACTCGCATCGTTTCAATTTCGGTTTGCGAGCCAATTAACGCTTCTGTGGCGGCAACCTGCGAAATGGTACTGGGTGCAGAAGTGGAATGGCTTAAATAATTGGCCATGACTTTTGCAATGGTGGCGTTGGCAGCCGCATATCCCACACGCCAGCCAGTCATTGCATAAGACTTCGATACGCCGTTAATCAGAATGGTACGCTCTTTGATCTCATCTCCCAATGCCGCAAAACTGACAAATTTCATCCCATCATAAACGAGCTTGTAATAAATCTCATCTGCGATGACATATAAATCATGCTTCAAGCAAAGATTTGCAACATCCATCAGTTCTTCTTTCGTATACAGCATTCCAGTTGGATTGGATGGATTATTCAAGATCAACACTTTCGTCCTGGGGGTGATGGCGGCTTCCAATGCGGAGGGTGACAATTTAAAATCATCCGCTTCTTCGGCCGATACAATGACAGGGACACCGCCGGCCATCAGGATCATTTCATAATAGCTCACCCAGAATGGAGCTGGTAAAATTACTTCATCCCCTGGATTTAACAGCGCGTTTAATGCAATGTATACATTATGTTTTGCACCGCTTGCCGCGACGATTTGGTTGGGGGCGTATAACAGCCCGCAGTCTTCCTCCAAACGGATGCAAACTGCTTTTCGCAATGATTCCAAGCCAGATGCTGGAGTATAACGAGTCATGTTTGCTTCAATGGCATAAATCCCGGCTGTTTTGATAGGGTCAGGCGTATTAAAATCCGGTTCGCCAGCCCCAAATCCAATGACGTCGATCCCTTCCATCTTCATCTTTTTATACATCGAATCAATGGCGATTGTGGTAGATGCCTGAACGGCTGTTGCACGAGAGGATAATTCTTTCACACTAAAACTCCATTCCGCCGCTGCACTTCGGCGCGAAATCAAGACAATACTCACTAGGCGCAGTGAAAAACTAGTGAGTTAAAATAGGTACAATTTGATATTATATTCCAAAGATAATTTACAATATTATAAGCGTCAACTTGCAAAAAAGCAATAGGCAACTTGGAAACATTTCTAAGTTGCCCACCAATTTGCTTTGTGTGATTGTGCTACAATCCCCTTCTCCCTATTCCTTTTCATCCATAAATATGATATGATCAATCAAAAGCATTGTTCACCATTTGTTGAGTCCATGATGAGAAGGAGTTAGTTACACTACATGAAGAAACAGATGAAAGGTTCTTTCCTTATAATATGTGTTTTGCTGTTTTCCGTGTTGGCAGGATGCGGCGGAGAAACAGGTGATGAATCTCCCTCCCAGTCGGGAAGCAATAGCACTGAAACTTGGTCCGTATTCTTTTACCTGTGTGGAACAGACCTGGAAAGTGAACATGGCGCAGCAACTGATAACATCATGGAATTGATTCATCTCGTCCCTGGCAACACAATGAATTATGTAATACAAACTGGCGGCACATCCCAATGGCAAAACGATGTGATTTCAAATGACAGCTTACAACGTTACATTGTGAAAGACAACGACTTGCTTCTGGTGGATGAACAACCCCTGGCAAGTATGGGTGCTGCCTCTACATTGGGGAATTTTTTGTCTTGGGGGGCCCAGGCATACCCGGCAGATCACTATATGGTTGTCTTCTGGAATCACGGGGGCGGAAGTATTTCCGGCGTGGCGTTTGACGAGTTGTTTGATTCTGACAGCTCGACACTGAACGAATTG
>JAQWCP010000120.1 GCA_028705905.1 Oscillospiraceae bacterium | reverse complement strand
TGCGTTGGGCAACAGTAGCTTTCAGATTCTGGCGCCCGCGTCTGAAACGCAGGCGAATGGGAACGACCAGTCTGTTGTGCTACGCATTACTTATGGTGGCACCTCATTTTTGTTTGCCGGCGACGCCGAGCGAGAGTCGGAACTGGCCATACTCAATGCGGGTTATGATTTGCGATCGACGGTGCTGAAGGTGGGGCATCATGGAAGCGGAACTTCCACATCGTATATTTTTTTGCGGGAGATCATGCCGGAGTATGCTGTGATTTCCGTGGGAGAGGGTAACGAATACGGGCATCCAGATGAAGCGGTACTCAGCCGACTGCGGGATGCGGACGTTACGGTATATCGCACGGACCAGAGCGGGGATATTGTCTTCCAGAGTGATGGAGAAACCGTTCAGGTGCAAACACAGAAGCATGCTTCCCCCAAACCATTATCAAACTCCAGTGCTCTGCCAGGGGAAGGAACTTAGATCGGCCAGGCGGCTGAAACGGTGGTTGTGGCGATAAGTATGGCCCGTTAAAGTGGCTGGCGGTGGGGCAAAAGCCGGCAATTTCCTTTCTGCAGTTTTGGGGCTTGCCACTTGCTTTGCAGATGGCTCAAAACATGTTTATTATTTTTCTTTCAAGAATTGCTAAAAACCACTTGACTTTTCCTCCTATTTAAGCTATCCTTATATCTAGTCACGATGTGTGAATTCACATCACAGTATTTTTATTATTTAAAGAGGTATTTAATGTTTAAGGACAAAACCATCGTCTGCAAAGATTGCGGACAAGAATTCACTTTCACCGCCAACGAACAGGAGTTTTTCGCTGAAAAGGGTTTCACCAACGAGCCTCAGCGTTGTAAGTCCTGCCGTGATGCACGCAAGGGGAACAACTCTCGCGGAAATGGTGGTACTCGTCAGATGTATGATGCAGTTTGTGCCGAGTGCGGAAAACCCTGCAAGGTTCCTTTCGAGCCCCGCACCGATCGCCCTGTTTATTGCAGCGACTGTTTCAGAAGATAAATAAGTGACTTCAAAGACACGTCCCATTTCGGGACGTGTTTTTCTTTTTTGTTACAGGATAATCGGTCATTTCTGGTCATGCACCCAGGCGCTTTGGCGACTGCCCTGACCAGCGTCATACTTTCCATGGAGAGGACTGTTGAAGGCAGACCCAGGGGATTGATGATGGGCGCAAAAAAGCCGTCCTATGAAAAGGACGGCAAAGGCTCCGTTAAGGGTTCTGCTTGGGGACGGTTGTTTCACCACTGTTTTCGATGGCGGGACGGACACGTGAATTACCGCGCTTCTTTGGAATCCCTGTAGAAGACAATTGCTGATATGATTCGTATTCTTCTGTATTGAGCGGGAGTGCCGGCATGAGACCGGTGCACTCTGTGGTGGAAGACACATCGGAGATATCGGTAAGGTCGTCATTTCTTTTTTCCATTTGGCTCACTCCTTT
Organism: Oscillospiraceae bacterium; assembly: GCA_028705905.1. Classification (GTDB taxonomy): domain Bacteria; phylum Bacillota; class Clostridia; order Oscillospirales; family Oscillospiraceae; genus RGIG529. Next base: position 4,169 of record JAQWCP010000120.1, on the reverse strand, counting down.
TGCAAATAGTATGACGCGTGGGGGAAAAAATATACGGGTAAGGGCATAACTTTTTTCATGCGAGGGTGGGTTTCTATAATGAAGGATCGTTCAGTTAGTATGGCACATATTGGGACTTCTTAAACCGACCCTTTGCGTCTCATGACAGAAAAAAGCGGATAAGGGAACGCAACGTAAAAAAGGACATGAAAAAACCCTGCAACCATTGCGGTTACAGGGTTTCGTTGTGGCGGAGAAGGAGGGATTTGAATTATAAAAACCTGTTTCTAACATATCTCAAATCGTACTATTTCGTCTGATTTAAAGGAAAAACACGAACTTATTTCCCACTTTGTCCGATGTCATTTGAACGGTTTCGAACCTCTAAAGGGTCAAAATAAGGGTCAAAGAAGCAACGAAATAGATAGCGTTGTGGCGGGTGCTCTCCTGTATGGATTGTGGAGGGGGGGTCTGTATACAAGCCGTGTATTCTGTCAAGGGTGATCGGCGGTTTCGGCGGCTCCTTGTGCGTCAAATTTTACGGGGGGATATGCCCGCTCCGTGAGCGCTTCCCGCTTGAGTACGGCGGCCTCCGTGGCGCTTGTGTGGGAGCGGGTGAATGCGATGACGCCCACATGGGAAAAGTACGGCGTTGCATCCTCCAGAAAGTCACGGAATAGCCCAAACCGCTTTGGATTCCGCAGGCGGCGGATTGCTTTGGCTTCCCGCTGCCGCACCCGCTCCGGGGAACATCCTTCCCGCTCCGCCGTCTCTTTCAGACTCAGCCCGTCATAGAATCGGGCATGAAGGGTGGATTGCTCTTGTGGGTCCAAGCTGCTGATTGCCTGCTCTAATGCGGCATGGAGCTGCTGCACCCAGATTTCCCGCTCCGTGTCCTTGTATGGGTCTACGGCGTCTGGGATGGTGTCAGACAGCCGCAAATCTTCCGCGCCCGGTATGGGCGCATCCAAGCTTGCAGCGCTTTGGAGCGGGTCAGGCTTCTTCCGGTATCCGGCACACTGGGCAAACGCATTCTTCAGGTGTAAGGCCAGATAGCCGGTGAAGGTAGCCCCGGCGGACAGGTCAAAGCCCTGCACCGCGTCCACAAGCGCCAGATAGCCGGATTGCACCAAATCTTCAAAGGTTGCCCCGCAGCCGGGCGGAAGGTGAATGCGGTTTGCGTACCACTTTACCAACCGCTCCACGGCTTCCCATAGCGCCCACATGGCGATGGTATTCCCACCCTTTGCCTGTTCTACCAGCTGTTCCATGCTGTGCCCCTCCTTTATGGGGTTTCTCTTTATTCGTTCTCTGTTCACTCTTGGTTCGTTCTTGCTTCGCCTGCTCTTGTTCGCTTTCTATCATATAGCAAAATGGGCGCATATGCAATTGCATACACGCCCAGCCGATATGTATTTCAATCTAACCACGATCACAGAGGGAGCGAATCCGCCGCGATACCTCCAAATCATCCACAGGGGATTTGCCAAATTGGGCAATAAAGGCGCGGCGGTTGTGTTTCCGGCACGATTCGTTCCAGCCGTCCACGGTGTTAATGCTTTTTCTTCCCGCTTCCGGTTCGTCTATTTCGTAAATCGGAAATGGCTTCCCGCCATCAAAGCTGGGGTGTGACCAGTACCCGGCAAACGTCAGGCCGGGAAGCTCTTTGTGTGTTTTAATATTCGACATTATTCAGCACCCTATCCCTTCTCCTGCGGTCAATGGTGTATAAAACCCAACATCTTGTCGCCTTGATCGCACGTGCATCTTGCATATTGTCTTTCCATTCCTCTGCATCGGCATCCAATGACGCAATGAACTCTTTTACGGCTTCTTCATCGTCAATTTTGTATACGTCGTTGAGTGTAGGGACAATCGCCTCGAATACGGCTACCCATCCCGCACCATAGGAACGACCGGACATCTGCTCCTGAAAGGCTTTAAAAGCGCCCACAGTGAGCGGGAATTGCAATCTATCCGCTTCCATACTTTTTCAATTCACGCCCCCGTGCTGGGGTGGCGTGTCACGCAACCGTGAACCTCCTTGTCATAGTTTCTCTTGTGAATGCGGCTACCACGTCCGGTATAGTGCCTTCAGTGCCCGCGCCTTGGCGGTGATCTCGCTTGTGCTCATGCCGTTCTCCTTTCTCTGTGTGGGGGGGAATGGGCCGGGGCGTTCAGTTTATCTTGCGGGCTTTGCCGCGCGTTTCTGATCCTGTCCGGCTCTTGCCTTCTTATTTCCCTTTTCGGTACTTTGTCCGCCTTGCCTTCCCTCGTGTGTTCCTCTCTTAACTGTCTTCATTATAGCATCTACCGGTAGATAAATCAATTGATAAAACACACAATCTTACGGTAGATATATTGTTGAATCTACCGGTAGACAAATGTTGATTTTTATGCTATCATTTAGGCAAGATGGGAGAATAAGCGCATTTTAATTCGCTCCCACAGAGAGGAGGAATTACATGGCGGGAAATACGGACTATAAACGAAAATTCACAGCAGAAAAGTATGATAGAATTGAAATTACTGTTCCCAAAGGGAAGAAAGAAGTAATCAAAAATTGTGCGGTAGCCGTCGGAGAAAGCGTAAACCGGTATATCAATAGAGCGATTGATGACAGGATGGAGCAAGACTACAGAACCATTGATGAAACCATGGAGCGGGACGAAAGGGGGCAGACCGAATGAGCTACCCAGACAAATATCATATGACGCCAAAAGAAGCGGTATTTCTTGCAAAAAAGAAATGGGACGAAAACGTCTATTGCGGCATGAAGATGGAAAGCCGCAACGTGACATTCCCACAGACAAGGACCATTCTTGACGGCGTGAATGTGCCGGGTGTGCAGCTGGATGACATCCAGGCGATTCTCAATATGCGGGATGCCTGGCGGTACCTGCTTCGCTCCATGGACACGCCGGTGACGCTGGAATACCTGTGCAAGCTGAATGAGTATGTTGCCCGCAATGAAGCGCTGGAATGGGGCACACTCAGAACCGGCCGCGTGGGCATATCCGGAACGGACTATATACCGCCCGTCCCAGACGCGCAGGCGGTTGAGAAAGCGCTTTCCGACCTGCTGAGTGATAAGACCACCGCAACAGAAAAGGCGCTGCAGGCCTTTGTATGGGGCGCAAGGGGTCAATTCTTCTGGGACGGCAACAAAAGAACCAGCCTTTTGCTTGCAAACCGCATTTTGATTGGAGCGGGCGCGGGGATGCTGACCATCCGGGAAAAGGATATGGAGGCTTTTAATACGCTTCTGGTGGAGTATTACAACACGGGAGAAGCCGCCGCCCTGAAAGCGTATCTTTATAGCAACGCCATACATGGGATTGAATAAGAGGGCTTTATGAGCGGGCCGGGGCATTACACCCCGGCCTTTCTTTACGCTTATCTGAAACATGCCTTTAAAACGCCCCGCCAGACAGGGAATTACAAAGGCAATGTGGTTTCACGTTCGTATTTTATCAGAGTTGTCATGTTCAACATTGCTCAACTTTTGTCGCTCTGGAGTGGGCTAAAAATGCAACTTCCGGGCAATGGCTTTTATTTTGCGCTGGTATCCCATCGGCGTAAGCGGGAGATTCCGAATGGATTTTTTTTCCTGCTCATACCGCTGGGCTTTGTCCGGCCTTCTATTCTGCTTTTGTTTCTTCATGGCTGTTCCTCCATGTGGCTTTGGCGCTGCTGCACAATGCGGGAGTTTTGCAAATGAAAATCAAACCCAATTTCACCGGTGCCCCCGTGGCGGTTTTTGGCCGCCGTCAAAAATAGGGGTAGAGGCTCCCCGTGCGCAAGCTTATCCCGTTCAACCGGCGAATGCAGCAGCAAAACACCGTCCGCGTCCTGCTCGATTGCGCCGGAGTCCCGCAGATCGGAAAGGCGGGGTTTTCCGCCCGTTCTTCCTTCCGTCTCCCGGTTGAGCTGTGCAAGGCAGAGGACAGGGACATGAACCGCCCTGGCCATCCGCTTGAGTGCGCCGCTTGTGGCGGTCACCCGCTCATACAGACTGCGCCCGGCCTCATGGCGCAGGATACCCAGATAGTCGATGACGATGAGGCCCAAACCCTTTGCCTGCCGCGCCAGAAATAAAACGTCAGAGACGGAGGCCGTCGGTTTCCGGTTGAACAGAATTGGGCGGTTTTGAATCTCTGCCATGGTGTCAATATACGTATGGGTCTGGC
>JAQWCP010000119.1 GCA_028705905.1 Oscillospiraceae bacterium | reverse complement strand
ATATCTGCTGCAACAGACCATTGATCAGGTGAAAGACGCCTATGATTATATATTCATTGACTGTCCACCCTCATTGGAACTGCTGACGCTGAATGCACTTTGCGCAGCGGACACCATCCTTGTTCCGGTGCAATGTGAATATTATGCGTTGGAAGGCTTGTCGGATTTGATGGGGACGGTTCGCATTGTCAAACGGTCTTTGAACCCGAACTTGGAACTGGAAGGCGTATTACTTACGATGTTCGACAGCCGAACCAATTTATCCATCCAAGTGGCGGAGGAAGTGAAACGATTTTTCCCCGGCAAAGTGTATGCCACGTTTATTCCCAGGAATGTAAGGCTGTCAGAGGCGCCCAGCCACGGGAAACCCATTTTGGCATATGACCGTTTATCCCGCGGGGCAGAAGCATATTCCGCTTTGGCGGCTGAATTGCTAAAACAGAATGATTGGAGACCAGAAAGACAGAAAGGATAAGTAAATATGGCAGAAAGAGGATTGGGCCGGGGGCTTGGCGCTCTTTTGGGGGAAGCGGCATTGCAGCCTCAAGAGGGCGGCAGCATCCAACTGCCCATCGCCCAAATTGAAGTGCGTTCAGACCAGCCGAGAAAATATTTTGATGAAGGTGCATTGTCAGATCTGGCAGATTCGATTCGGCTGCACGGGATTTTACAACCCATCACTGTGCGCCGGCTTTCGTCCGGGTATTATCAGATTGTAGCGGGGGAGCGCCGCTGGCGGGCTGCCCGCATGGCCGGGCTGGAACAGGTGCCGGCCATGGTGGTGGAAGCGGACGAGCAAACCAGCATGGAGCTGGCACTGATTGAAAATTTACAGCGGGAGGATTTGAACCCGGTGGAAGAGGCTGGGGGGTACCATTTGTTGATGGAGACATATGGCTTGACCCAGGAAGCGGTGGCTCTTCGGGTGGGAAAATCCAGGCCGACGGTGGCCAATGCTTTGCGGCTTTTATCTTTGCCGGATTCTGTATTACATCAGCTCAAAGAGGGAACCTTATCCGGAGGACATGCCAGAGCGCTGTTGGCCCTGAAAGATCCCACCCTGCAGGAAATGGCGGCGGAACGGATCGTGGCAGGTAAATTGTCTGTCCGACAAACCGAGGCGCTGGTCAAACGGCTGTTGAAGGCGCAAAAGGAGCCGGTTCCAACGGAGTCCCAGCTGGATGCCGTGGACTATATCAAAGAGCTGGAACGAGACTTGACAGAACGGATGGCGCGAAAAGTCCGCATTCACCATGGAGCAAAAAGAGGACGGCTGGAAGTGGAATATTATGGAGAAGAGGATTTAGAGGCTCTGCTGGAGCTGTTGGGTCCAAAAGGAGGATCTTCCACATGAGTGGAGAAAGAAAACCAGGACAGGTGTTTACCCGCCGGAGGGCGGAAGAAAGCCAAAACACGGCAGATCTAAAAACCGGGGAAGACCAGAAGCCGGAAGAGATCCGCTCGGATGGCACAAAAAAGGGAAAACATCAAAATTCGGTGTTTACGTACATCGCCATTTTGTTTGCCGTGGCATTTTTCCTGCTGCTGCTTTCCTATTTTATGCAGCAGCGAAACACGGCCCAGATGATACAAGGATTGCAGAATTCCGCCACTGCGATGGAAAACATTGATCTGTTGCAGCGGCGCAATATAGAATTGGATAAACAAGTGGATACATTGACCGAAAAATTAAACGAATCAGAAACGCAAGTGGAAACGCTCCGAGATCAAGTGGCAGGCCAAGAGAAAGAAAAGGAACTGGCCAAACAACAAGCGTCTGCACTGAGCCAATTTTGGCAGCTTGTCAAAGCGTATGAAAATGGTGCATATCAAACATGCCGTAAGATCATCGCCCAGATGGAGGAATCTGGCCTGGTGCCGTTTTTGCCCGAAACAGAGGGCGCGGATGCAGCCGGAGAGTTTGCAAAAATTCAAAAAGCCGTGAAAAAGTAAGTAAGACAGAGGAAGGAACGCCATGTTAGATATCAAATGGATTCGGGAAAACCCGGAAGAAGCAAAAGAGCAAATTGCAAGAAGAAACCCTGCCTATGTGGCGGAAATGGACCAGATGTTGCAATTGGATGGGACACGAAGAGAGCTGATCTACCAGTCCGATTCTATTAAGGCCCGGCAAAACGAGGTGAGCAAGAAAGTGCCCGCCATGAAAAAGGCGGGGGAAGATCCCGCGCCGCTGTTTGCCGAGATGAAAGAATTGGCAGCAAAAGGGAAGGAAATCGATGGAGTCTTAAAGGAGACGGAAGAATCTCTGCGCAATCTGCTGATGTCCGTTCCCAATTTTCCGGATAAAGAGGTGCCTTTGGGCGCCGACAGTGACGAAAATGTGGAGCAGCGCCGATGGGGGGACGTTCCGGCTTTTTCGTTTGAACCAAAACCCCATTGGGAGCTGGGGGAGACGTTGGGGATTTTAGACCCTGCCACAGCTGCGAAAGTCTCCGGTGCCCGGTTCCATTTTTATAAGGGGATGGGTGCGGCCCTGGAGCGAGCCGTCATCAGCTATTTTTTGGACGTCCATACCCTGGAAAATGGCTATCTGGAAGTGATGCCACCCTATATGGTGAGCCGCACATCCATGATGGGAACGGGGCAGCTCCCCAAATTTGAGGAGGACGCCTATAAAGTGATCGGGAAGACCGAAGCGGACGAATATTTTTTAATTCCCACAGCGGAGGTGCCGGTGACCAACATGTACCGGGACGAGATTTTGAAAGAGTCCCAGCTTCCCATTCGACATTGCGCCTATTCCGCCTGTTTTCGGGCAGAGGCGGGTTCCGCCGGCCGGGACACACGGGGCCTGATTCGCCAGCATCAGTTCAACAAAGTAGAGCTGGTGAAGTTTTCCCATCCGAAGCATTCCTTTGAAGAGCTGGAGACCCTGACAAAAAATGCAGAAAAGGTGCTGCAGGGGCTGGGCCTGCCATATCGGGTGGTGTTGCTTTGCACGGGTGATCTGGGCTTTTCCAGCGCCAAAACGTATGACATCGAAGTGTGGATGCCATCCTATGGACGATATGTGGAAATTTCTTCCTGTTCCAACTTTGTAGATTTTCAGGCGCGGCGTGCCAACATCCGGTTCCGGGACGAAGAAAGTGGAAAGCTTGCTTTTGTTCACACCCTCAACGGGTCCGGCGTGGCCATTGGACGGACTGTGGCGGCCATTTTGGAAAACTATCAGAATGAGGATGGTTCGATCACCGTTCCGGACGCACTGCGTCCTTATCTGCATGGCAAAGAGCAGATTGGTTAAAGAGTGGAGGAGATCATTTGGAACCAGCGTTTGAAACCACTTTGCGGGCAGGCCTTTCTTCCATGTGCCTGCCTGCAGACGATGGCATCGTGAAACAGATGGAGCAATATGCCCAATTGCTCCGAGAGCAAAATCAAGTGATGAATCTGACGGCCATCACCGAGCCAGAGGAGATGGCCCGGCTCCATTTTCTCGATTCCCTGGCGCTGCTTTCGGCTGCGCCCCTGCATGGGAAACGGATCATCGATGTGGGTACCGGTGCCGGGTTCCCCGGCTTGCCGCTCAGGCTGGCAGATCCGTCCATCCAGTTGACGTTGCTGGACAGCCAGCGGAAACGGGTGGCATTTTTAGAGGGCGTTGTGGAAATGCTGGGGCTGAAAGACGTTGCCTGCATCCAGGGCAGGGCGGAGGAACAGGCTCGCGGGGAAGGCTGGCGGGAGGCGTTTGATTGTGCGGTCTCCCGGGCGGTGGCGGATTTACGGATGCTGCTGGAGCTTTGCCTGCCATTTGTCAAAGTGGGCGGGGTTTTTCTGGCGATGAAGTCCATGCACTGCGAGGAGGAGCTTGCAGGGGCGCAAAATGCCATCAAGGTATTGGGCGGCAAGCTGTGCCCGCCCTATGTCTACACGCTGCCGGGGCTGGATGCCCAGCGTCAGGTTCTGGTGATTGAAAAAGAAAGAGAGACACCAAAACAATTTCCCAGGCGATTTGCCAAGATGCAAAAAGAGCCGTTATAAACGGGGAAAACGGCACAACCCATGAAAAAATGGACAAAAACCTTCACACTTTACACAAAAATATATTGAAAGTTTTGGATAATAATGATATGATGACCATATACTGCCCAGAAGACAAAGGGGTGAAAAGGCTGCCCGTTTATGTGGGGGATCAGAACAGCAATATGGGAAGGGGAGAGGCGTGTTGGGTGCGGTCATTGCGGTGGTGTCTGGCAAGGGCGGCACCGGGAAAACAAGTCTAACAGGCGGCATTGCCGCTTGCCTTGCCGCAATGGGGCATCGGGTTTTGTGCTTGGATGCAGATGTGGGCCTGCGGAATCTGGATATCTCCCTGGGGCTTTCTGACCGGGTGATGATGGATTTTACCGATGTTTTGGAGCAGCGGTGTACCCTCTCTCAGGCCATGGTACCCCATCCTGACATTGCAGGGCTGTTTCTCTTGGCGGCCCCCCAAGCTCTTGTGCCAAAGCAGGAAACGCTTCGGGGCCTTCAAACCCTGATTTTAGAGGCGAGAGAGCAGTTTGATGAAGTGCTGATCGACTGCCCCGCAGGGCTGGGCATCGGGTTTCGCACGGCGGTGCAGTGTGCCAGCCGCGCCATTGTGGTCACCACAACAGATCCGTCCAGCTTGCGGGATGCACAGCAGGCGGTCGCCGTTTTGGGCGAGCTGGGCGTTTCACTGCGGCATTTGGTGGTGAACCGCGTGCAGCCAAGCGTGCTGCGCCGGATGAAAACCAATTTAGACGATATTATGGACACGGTAAGTCTGCCTCTTTTGGGCGTTGTACCGGAGGATGAACGGGTTGTTTTGGCGGCCAGCCAGGGAAAAGCCCTCGTACTTTTCGGAAAAAGCCGCGCCGCTGTGGCTTGTCTGCATATTGCACAGCGGCTCACGGGGATGCGGGTGCCATTGATGCGGATTCGCTGACTGAGACAGGGTTAGATGAGAACAATGAATTGAGTGGAAAGGTGGTTAAATTGTGAATATCGCGCTCATGTCCCACGACAGGAAAAAGGAACTCATGGTACAATTTTGCATCGCCTATTGCGGCATTTTGGCCAAACATACCATCTGCGCGACAAATGCCACGGGTCGCTTGGTGGCGGAGGCCACAGGGCTTCCGATTAACCTCTTTTTGTCCCACGCCCACGGTGGCGGCCAACAAATTGGCGCGCGGATTGCGTATAATGAAATTGATATGGTGCTTTTTTTCTCCGACCCTCAATCCAATGATCTGGACGAGGATATTCACTATATCACACGACTTTGTGATCAATACAGCGTTCCCTTTGCCACCAACGTGGCCACGGCAGAAATGTTGATCCATGGTCTGGAGCGGGGCGATCTGGACTGGCGGGACATTGTGAATCCCAAAAACAAGCCCTTCACCGCGTAGAGAGAGCGGGGAGAGACCAATTTGAGGATCATGGCAAACGCTTTCATCCCTTTTGGGAGGAAAGCGTTTTTGCAATCGAACGATAGATAGAAACATCGAAAGGATGAACAAGAAACTATGGCTTTATTAACCGGAGCCCCCAGGGGAACCAAAGATGTCCTGCCATCAGAAAGCTATAAGTGGCAGTATATGGAGCGCACGTTGCGGAAAGCGGCGGCAGACTTTGGATTTTCCGAGATCCGCTTCCC
>JAQWCP010000118.1 GCA_028705905.1 Oscillospiraceae bacterium | reverse complement strand
TGCCTTCCACAACGTGGTAATTCGTCAAAATGTACCCACGGGAATCAAATATAATCCCCGTTCCGGTGGACTGATCACCCACAATGCTGACCACAGACCCGATGGCTTTCTGGTAAATTTCCTGCAACGAAAGCTGCTCTTCAGAAGCCGCTGCAATGGAAAGGGTCGCATTCCCGCCAAGTTGCGCACTTGGCAGAGAAACCGTGGGGACTGTGTCATTTGGCGTAAACCGGGGAAATGGCTCTGTTTGAGTAAAGAGGCCGTTGGGCCAGCGCGCTCCAAATTCTATGAGCAGAATGGAGATCGTTGTCCCCAGAATCACCGTTAAAACGATCAGAAGAGGAAGCCATTTGGGGCGCTTCCTCTTGTTTCGCCGCACCAAGTCCTCTTGTTCTGTTTCTTTGGTATCGGACGCCACCTGAAGTATGGGTTCCTGCCGCTGAGATTCATTTTCTGCCACTGTCGTCCCTCCCGAAATCAGATTCCATTGCACAAGTTAACGTAAACGTAAATTCCACAGCTCCATTCTCGCTTTTGACCGTGATCGTTTCATTTCGGCTGTTTAAAATGGTTTTGACAATATAAAGCCCCAAACCAACCCCTTCTCGGTCGATGCTGCGGGAATGATCGGTTTTGTGAAACCGGTCAAAAATAAATGGAATTTCCTCTTGTGAAATTTCACCTGGATTGCGCACAGAAATATATGCTTTTCCACCACGCAAATGAATGTTTAAGCCAATCAGCCCACCTTCTGCTGAAAATTTTATGGCGTTATCCAAAAGATTATACCCAACCCGGGTGATATCGTCCATTTTTCCCCAGACCAAAAGTGGCTCTTCCGGCAAATTCGCCTCCACATCCAAATGCTTTGCGCTGATTTTCGGCTCTAAACTGACCAGCACACGGCGCATCACTTCCACAATGTCAAACGCCGTCATGGAACGCGTTTCCGGCATCTGGCTCTGTAATTGGGAAACGTCCAGCATCTGGCGCACCAACCGGGATAACCGCCTCGTTTCATCGGAAATGATATGCAATGATGGTTCGATGCGCTCACTTGGAATGGTACCATCCAAGATCCCATTGGCGAAACCAGCAATGGTTGTCATTGGCGTTTTCAATTCATGGGAAATATTCGCAACAAACTCCTGCCGCCTGGCTTCTGCCTGTTCCAATGATTTTGCCATGGCGTTAAACGCCTCTGCCAATTCTCCGATTTCATCTTTCCGGCCATATCCGTCCACACGCACATCAAACTCGCCATGGCTGAATTTCCGGGTCGCCGCGGCCATCTCTTTGAGTGGCTTTGTCTGCCGCAGGGATGTCACCGACGTACTGACAAAAGAAATGCAAAGCACCACCACAGCCGTGATGAAAAAGATAGAAACCACGGTTCGCCACATGGCCGTTACGCTGGTGATATCGGCGGCGGCAAAAATCATGCCGGCGACATAATCTCCCACAATCACCGGCTTTCCCACCACAAATTCCATTTGTGGGAACAAACCATCTAGCGTGCTGTTGCCGGAAAATTCACCCTGGGTTAAAATGGCCTGGGTGATGGCATAGGGAACCCGGCTATCCTTGTAATAATTACTGGTCTGCCCATCTGTGCTGCAAAGGATCCTCCCCTCTGCATCTGACAGGACCAGATAACTGTCCGAATATTCCGCAAAAAAATCCAGCATGTCCCAATAGACATTATCTTGATATGCCTGAACGCTCCGTCCACTGGCCAAATAATTTTCCGTATAGTCTGATACGCGCATCGCATATCGTTCCAAGGCCTTTTGCTTTTCTTCCAGTGTATACCGATAGCTCAATGTTAAAAACGAGGTGCCAAGCAGCAAAAAACTAAACAAAATCAGCCCGGCTGTCAATGCGAATTGCCGCTTATATAAGCTGTTCATCCTTGTTTCTATCCTTCCGTGTGCAGCTCAAACTTATATCCCACACCCCAAACTGTTTTCAGAGACCACTTGCCGCTGACGTTTTCCAACTTCTCTCGCAAACGCTTGATATGGACATCCACCGTACGGGAATCTCCAAAGTAATCGATGCCCCATACTTCGTCCAAAAGCTGGTTCCTGGTAAACACCCGGTTGGGTGATGCAGCCAGGTGGTACAAAAGTTCCAGCTCCTTTGGGGGCGTATCCACTTTTTTCCCATTGACCAAAAGTTCATAGGAATCTAAATTGATCACCAGTTTATCAAATGCCAACCGTTTCTCTTGTTTTTCCTCCGGTTTTGATCTGCGCATCACTGCATGAATGCGTGCCAAAACTTCTTTCATTTCAAAAGGCTTTACAATGTAATCATCTGCGCCCATCTCTAACCCGGACACCTTGTCCCTGGTTTCTCCCTTGGCTGTTAACATAATGACAGGTGTTTGGCTTCCACTTTCCCGAATGGCGCGGCACACGCCCCATCCGTCCATTTCCGGAAGCATAATATCCAGCAAAACCAAATCCGGGGCAAATACTTCAAACAGTTCGACACCTCTTTTGCCGGTGGAGGCAATCATGGTCTGAAACCCTTCTTTTTCTAAGTACAGCTGCAATAGTTCGGCAATATTTTCATCATCTTCTACAATCAATACTTTACGATTCAACTACGTCCCCTCATTTCCATGTGAAACATTGTCTTTTGCCTTTATTATAAAAGAATTTCATACCTTTTCCGTGAACATTTTATAAACATTCCCATCGAGAAAACATGTCCTTTCATCGGCTGGTCTCCGTAAAGCGCCGGAAATTGCCCTCTATCCCGCGCCGATTGCTCATGAAAGCACTGAATGCCGTCTTCACCTGGGGTGTATCACTAAAAAGCAGCCGTGCTTTTCCGTCTGCCGCCTCCACAATCTGATTCATCCGTGTGCTGCATTCAAACGTCGTTTGTCCTTCTTTCCCAATGACTTCCGAGGCCTGGAACACGACATACCCCATCTGCGTCAAATGTGCTTTCTGGGCCCCATCAAGGCCCGGGGCAGCCAGCAAAATCGTTGTGGTGCTGGCAATCTCACGAAGCAGTTGGTTACCCTGTTCCAATGACGCGTCCAGCTGTGTCTCTGTTCCGGTTAAGTAGAAGCCGACTCCATACCCAGACCCTATAATGCGCCGCACCAAATCACTCTGAGACGAAAGTTCATTTGGTGAAACAAAAAAGCAGATGGCTCTTGTCTTCGTATCAAGCCAGTTCAAAAACGCTTCCGCATTGCTTTGGTCTGTCACCCGGATGCCAAGATAGATGGAGGCGGACCCCAGACTTTCCGAGGGCGACGGAGAAGGCAAGGCCGCAGAAGAAGATGGGGTGGTGGGCGCCGAAGAAGGCGTGTGGTAACTACTGGGAGAGGGGCGGACCGTACCCGTTGGCACAGCAGTGGCAGTAGGCAGTGTGCTGCTGGTGGGTTTTGATGTCTGGCCGGTATAAGCTGCATAATATTGCTGCATCAGCCGGACATTGGCCCGCACAAAGGCGTTGTCATTTAAGTCCGCATCTAAATTTTTCATTCGCACCACCGTGCCATAGTCCGTAGTCAGGTAAGAATATTCCAAATTAAAATATTGGCACACAAAGTAGGCGGGGACATAAATGGTTCCATTGCGTGCGACAGCCTGTGCGGAATATGTGGTCTCCAGGTCATAAGCGTTTCCCGCCGTGAGATCAAAGGTCAACATCTTCTGCCTGCCATACAAAACAAGTGCATCTGATGTCCTGGAAGAAATGGAAACGCCAATGTTGCGTTCTCGAAACACAGAGTAGGGAATATAAACGCTGCCGTTCCGCACAATGGGTATCGTACCTGTATTCAACGGCAGCAGATAATCATTCAGCGCTGTGAAGTGGATCGACGGTGCCGCATCTGCCCGGGGAAGCGCCAAAAGAATTGCGATTATTGCAACCGTACCAAATGCTGTCCAAAACCGTTTCATCTCTGGCGCCTCCTCTCGCGCAACTTACATTTCTTGTTTCCACCGCAATATGGGATGGCGCGCCGCTTTGACTTCGTCGGGTCTGCGGATTTTGGTATGGTGCGGCGCTGCATGCATCATTTCCGGCTCTTGGTGGGCCAGCGCATAAAGGGATCGCAGCACAGCCACCATCTCATCCAGCGCCTCCCGCGGCTCTGTTTCTGTGGGTTCTATCATCAGCGCTTCATGGACAATGAGGGGAAAATACATGGTTGGTGGGTGAAAGCCGTAGTCCAGAAGGCTCTTGGCCACATCCATGGCCGAAACGCCCGTCTCTTCCTTCAATTGCTCCAAGCTCATCACAAACTCATGCATACATCTGCCAGAACCAGAGATGGGATACAAGTCCTTCAACTGTTCCATCATGTAGTTGGCATTGAGAACTGCATTTTGGGCCGCTTCTGGAACACCCTCTCGTCCCAGGGTGGTCAAGTAGGCAAGAGCCTTGACCACAACAGAAAAATTCCCATAAAAATCTTTCACTCTGCCAATGCTTTGGGGCCGCGCTTCCTCCAGTGTCAAGCCCCCTTCTGTCTCAACCACCCGGGGAACAGGTAAAAATGGCTCTAAAAGCGCCTTGCAGCCAACTGCACCACTGCCCGGCCCGCCACCGCCATGGGGGGTGGAAAATGTCTTGTGCAAATTGAGGTGCACCACGTCAAACCCCATATCGCCCGGACGGGCAATTCCCATGACCGCGTTTAAATTGGCGCCGTCATAATAGACCAGCCCGCCTGCCTGATGCACAAGATCTGTGATTTCCAAAATGTGTTTTTCAAATATGCCCAATGTATTGGGGTTTGTGAGCATAAGGCCAGCCGTATCATCACCCACAACATTTCTGAGCGCTTCCAAATCCACACAGCCATCTGCCCCGGATGGGATATTGACAATCTGATATCCCGCCATAGACGCGGATGCCGGATTGGTGCCGTGGGCGGAATCCGGCACGATGATCTTTGTCCGGGCCGTATCTCCCCGGCTCTTGTGATACGCCTTGATGAGCAATAAGCCCGTGTACTCTCCATGTGCGCCAGCTGCCGGCTGAAATGTAACAGCATCCATCCCTGTAATCTCACATAGATATCGTTCTGCCAGCAAGAGTACGCGAAGGCATCCCTGCGCAGCGTTTACAGGCTGTAATGGATGGATCCCGGCAAATCCCTCCAGAGCGGCAAGCTGCTCGTTGACCTTGGGATTATACTTCATCGTGCAGGAACCCAGGGGATAAAATCCGTTGTTCACCCCAAAGGTATTGTCTGCCAACTGGGTATAATGGCGGCTGAGCTCATTTTCCGACAAACAGGGCAAGTCCAGCGATTGGTGGCGCAAGAATGTTTCCGGCGGCAATGCCGCCTCCACATCCAATGGTGGAAACAGTTGGGTGCCCCTGCCCGGTCTTCCCTGCTCAAAAATCAATTTCATCTCCCTGCCACCTCCCGCAAACGCATCACCAACAGGTCAATCTCTTCTTTCGTATTCTCTTCTGTTACACACCAAAGAATTTGACCTTCCCGCTCCCCTTCCAGAGGCAGACCGCCCAAAATCTCTTCTTCGGCAAGGTGTTCCAAAACCACTTCCGGTGCAATGGGACACTGCGTTACAAATTCATGAAAGAACGGGCCTTCGTGTACCAGGTCAAACCCTGGCACCGCGCCAATTTGTGACGCGGCGTAATGG
>JAQWCP010000117.1 GCA_028705905.1 Oscillospiraceae bacterium | reverse complement strand
CCATTATCAAAGCACTTGAAATGTACCGCAAACGCCAGCGGGATATGGAACGGTAGAATCTGCCCGCCAAGGGATAGGTGTGCCCATTTACAGAAATCAGCGAAATGTGCTGCTCCCCCTCTCCACACCTCACCCCCTCAAAAACCAGCTATACCAGCTAAAAAAGAATAATTGGGAGGGCTGTCTAAGGCTCAATCCGCACCTTTGCGGTTTTCCACCGGCAGGGCTACAATGAGGGTGAAAACAACGAAGGAGGTCATCAGCATGAAGAAAACACAGTTCATTCTCATCGCTGTGCTTGTGCTGGGCGTTTCCCTTGCGGGATGTTCGCAGAAAACGGGGAATCCGCCTGATACGCAGAAAAGCACAGTATCGGCGAGGGATACAGCGGAAAAAGAGCCGGAGGAAAGCGATTCAGAGAAAGCAACATCCTCTCTTTTAGCGGGTGAAGAAAGCAGCAGCCCGGAGAGTTCCGGGCTGGCCGGGGAAAACGCCGGTTCAGCCAGTTCACAGCCAAAGGCAGACAGCCATGCCCCGGCGGAAACACAGCGCACTGCGGAAACGCCCGCGCCAAAGCAGGCCGCAGCGCCAGCCGCCGAAGCACAGCCGGAGAAACCGGCGATAAAGCCGCCCGTCAGCACCCCGCAGCCGGAAACACCGGCCCCCACTCCAACCCCGACACCGGCTCCCACACCTGAGCCAACCCCTCAACCCACGCCAACACCTGAACCGCCAGCACCCACCGAACCGCCAGCTCCCAGCTTTGACGTCAGCGCCTATGTGGGGTACGCGCAAAGCTACGGCCAGAGCATCGGCCTGTCGCTGGACAGCACGGCAACCGCCTGCTGGGACAATCCCATTAACGCAAACGCGGGCTGCAAGTATCTGGAACGGGATATTCGGGATACGCTGGATTGGTATGCGGCAGACGGCCATACAGCCTTTTGGGTATGGTCGGAGAGCTTGGGCGGCGGTAATTTCCAGATTTTCATAGGCTACGCTTAACAATCAAATACGCGCAAGCAGCGTCTCACAAAATGTGGGGCGCTTTTTTTGCGCCGATTTTCAGGAGGTAATCATCGAAATGAAGAAAACAAAACGCATTTTGTCCTTTGCCCTTGCCCTGCTCATGGGGATGGGCGTTTTTTCGGGGCTGGGCACGACCGCCTTTGCCGCGTCATCGGAAATGACAACGTATATGGTCGATCTTCCCCGCGGCGGCGACCCCAACCAGGCCGGATGGAGCCATCCCGCCCTGCATTTTATGGGCGGCTGGTCGTCCCAATCCGGTGACCATTTTTCCGTCCACACGCAGGACACCTTTGAGGGAAAGGCCGTGTACTGCATCGAGCCGGGCGTCGGCGTCCAATCCGGCGACCGATACGGCGGCTTTGATGAGAGCTTTTGGGATAACTACCCCAGCTCCCTGAATCCCACCATCCCGCCTGCCGTGGTCAAGGCGTATATCGGACGAATCATGCAGTACGGCTGGCAAGGCAACGCCGACACCTCATGGAACACCGGCAACTCCGCCGACGCCAACGAGATCGCCGGATATATCGCCACACAGCTTCTCGTTTGGGAAACAGTGGTCGGCGAGCGCGACAGCCGGTTCAACCATGTGTGGGGCAGCTCTCAGGGGAAAAACAATGTCACCGAGTATATCGCGGACAACCACCCCCTGCGCAGCCTCATTTTCAGCCGCTATGCGGATATTGAAAGCTCCGTGCAGAGGCACACTGCCCTGCCCAGCTTCTTCTCAGCCAGCTCCGGCGCTGGCGCTTACGAGCTGAAATGGAACGGCACGGATTATTCCGTCACTTTGACCGATACCAACGGTGTGCTGGGCAACTATCGCTTTTCCTCCAATACCGCAGGGCTGGATTTTTCAGTCAGCGGGAATAAGCTGACCATCCGCACAGACAAGGCGGTGCGCGGCGCAATCTCCGTGATTGCCGAAAAGACAAACGGGCAGCGCAGCGGCGTCGTGGTATGGTCGGACGGGAATATCGGCGGCGGCCAGCAGGACTTCGCCACCTATGGCGCGACCGTTTCCGACCCTGTGACCGGCTATCTCAATCTGGAAATCAAGACGGGCAACATGAAGCTCATCAAGACCAGTGAGGATGGCAAGGTGGAGGGCATTCGCTTCACCTTTGTGGGTGAGGGCTTCAACGCGACCAAGACCACCGGGGCAAACGGCGTCATTGATATTACAGACCTGAACCCCGGAATTTACACGGTCACGGAGCAGGCCGTCGACAAATATGAGCCGCAGGCCGTCCAACGCGTGACCATCGTCAGCGGACAGACCTCCACCGTGACCTTCAACAACAAATTGAAGCGCGGCGATCTAAAGGTAACGAAAACCAGCGAGGACGGATTGACCGAGGGCATGAAGTTCCACCTCTACGGCACATCTTTGAGTGGGCTTGCGGTGGATGAATATGCCGTGACCGATCAGAACGGCGTGGCGAAGTTTGAAAACGTCCTCATTTCCGGCAGCAAACCCTTCACGCTGGAGGAAGTGGATACGCCCATCCGCTATGTGATCCCCGAAGCGCAGACGGCTTCCGTCGAGTGGAACAAGGTAACGGGAAAGAGCGTCCAGAACATCCTCAAGAAGTTCCGCGTCACCGTCACAAAGAGCGATGTGGAAACAGGCTTGCCGCAGGGTGACGCTTCTCTGGCGGGCGCGACCTATGGGATTTACAAGGGCGATACCCTGATCGACAGCTATACCACAGATTCCAACGGCCAGTTCACCACCGGCTATTATATCTGCGACGCGGACTGGTCGGTGCGGGAGATCAACCCCAGCGAGGGCTACCTCATCGACGGCACGGTTCATCATGTGGGCGCGGAGCCGGAGCTGTATACCATCGAGCTGAACACCACCGCCAACGATGTGACCGAGCAGGTCATCAAGGGGAATATCGCCCTCATCAAGCACACAGACAACGGCGATACGCAAATTGAAACGCCGGAATCCGGGGCCGAATTTCGGGTATTCTTGAAATCCGCAGGCAGCTATGACAGCGCCAAGGAAACCGAGCGTGATGTTCTTGTCTGCGATGAAAACGGCTTCGCGCAGACCAAAGATATGCCTTATGGCGTTTACACCGTCCGCCAGACCAAGGGCTGGGACGGGCGCGAGCTGATGAAGGACTTTGACGTGTATATCGCCAAGGATGGCCAAACCTACCGCTACCTCATCAACAACACGAACTTTGAATCGTATATCAAAATCGTCAAGGTAGACGCGGAAACGGGAAAAACCATCCCCTACGCGGGCGCGGGCTTCCAGCTCTATGACCCGGAGGGAAATCGTATCACGCAGAGCTTCACCTATCCCACGCCGACTACCATCGACACGTTTTACACCAACGATGAGGGCTATCTGATTACCCCGGAAAAACTGGAATATGGTACAGGCTATTCTCTGGTTGAGGTATTCGCTCCCTATGGGTATGTGCTTTCCGGCGAGCCGGTCTATTTTGATGTGGTGCAGGATAACTCCACGGATGAAAGCGGCGTGATGGTGATTGAAGTCACCAAACCGAACATGGCGCAGAAAGGCGTTATCAATATCAGCAAATCCGGCGAGGTGTTCTCCACCGTCACCGAAGCGGAGGGGCTGTATCAGCCGGTTTACACCGTGCAGGGGCTTCCCGGCGCGGTCTATGAAATCACCGCCGCCGAGGATATTATCACGCTGGACGGGACGCTCCGAGCTGCTAAAGGCGAAGTGGTCGATACCGTCACCACCGGCGAGGACGGTCTTGCGGTGACAAAGGAACTGTATCTGGGGAAATACGAGATCAGGGAAATCACCGCCCCGGACGGCATGGTGTGCAGCGGGGAAATCCACGAGGTGGAGCTGGTCTACGCCGGTCAGGAGGTTGAAATTACCGAAACCGCCACCAGCTTCTACAATGAGCGCCAAAAGGTTCAAGTCACACTGGAGAAGCTGCTGGAACAGGATGAAAAATTCGGTATCGGTATGAACGGCGAACTGGCGGCGGTCACTTTTGGTCTGTATGCCACGGAGGACATCACCGCTGCAGACGGCTCCATTATTCCGGCAGGCGGCCTGCTTGAAATCGTTTCCTTTGATGAAAACGGTCACGGCGTCTGCAAGACCGACCTGCCTTTCGGCTCCTACTACCTGAAAGAGATCGCCAGCGACAGCCATTATCTCGTTTCCGATGAGCAATACCCGGTTGTCTTTGAGTACGCGGGGCAGGATACCGCTCTTGTGGAAATCAGGGCAAACGACGGCAAGCCCATCGAAAACAAGCTGCTTCGCGGCGAGGTTGAAGGAATCAAGAAGGACGAGGACGGCAAGGGCTTAGGCGGCGCTGTCATCGGCCTGTTTAAGAGCGATGAAACCGAGTTTACCAGGGATACGGCCATTTTGACTGCCACCTCCGGCGAGGACGGCAGTTTTTCTTTTGCCAACGTACCCTACGGAACCTGGCTCGTGCGGGAAATCGAAGCGCCCACCGGCTTTGTCCTCTCGGATGAAATCTTTACCGCTGTGGTGGATGAGGACGGCGCTGTGATCGAGGTGGAAATCGAAAACATCCTGATTCGCGGCAATGTGCAGCTCACCAAGGTGGATAAGGATTACAGCGGCAAGGGACTTGCCACGGACAACAAGCTGACCGGCGCAGAGTTTGAGGTTTACCGGGATGTGAACGACAATAAGGAGCTGGACGACGGCGATGAGTTGCTCGGTAAGCTCACCGAAACCGCCATCGGCGTTTACGGCATGACCGACCTCACCTACGGCGGCTACTTCGTAAAAGAAGCCAAAGCGCCGGAATCTTTCCAGATCGATGAGAACGCCTATTATTTTGAAATCGCCGAAAACGGCAAGACCGTGACGGTGGAGAACGAAGCCGGAAAAGGCTTCACCAATATGGCGCAGACCGGCTCCCTCAAAATCATCAAGACCTCCTCGGACGGCAAGGTGGAGGGCTTCTCCTTCCGCGTCACCGGCCCGAATGGATATGACCAGACCTTTATCACCGACAAAAACGGCGAAATCCTCATGGAAAACCTCCGCATTGGTGAGTACACCGTGACCGAGGTTGCAAACGGAGCAAGCGCCAGCTATGTGCTGCCCGCCGACAAGCAGGCCACCGTCAAGGTGGGAGCGACTACCGTTGTCACGATGCACAACGAACTAAGGGATACGCCGAAAACCGGCGACGACAGCAGCCCCACGCTTTGGCTTGTGTTGATGGGCGCTGCCGCTGCCGGGGCTGTCACGCTCGGCGTTCTCGGCTTCAAAAAACGCAGAAAGGATGAAGAATAATGGATGTTAAATCAATCGTTGCCATCTGTCTTGTCGCCTTTATCGTGGGCGCTCTGATTTTCCTAAAAATCAGAAACGGCAGGAAGAAATAACGACTTCCGGGGGGCGGCTGAAAATGCCGCCCCTTTTACATACCAAAAGAAAGGGGTATAAAACCATGAAAAAAGAAAGATTTGAACAGAGGATATTCCGCATTTTCGCACAGGCGGGATATTCGCCCATTCGCATTTTGACTGCCACGCCAGAGGAAATGGTGGAGATACCGGGTATTACCGTCCCCAACATCCGTGCCGTCTTGTGCATCCAGAACAAGGTGCTGGAGGAACACAATCA
>JAQWCP010000005.1 GCA_028705905.1 Oscillospiraceae bacterium | reverse complement strand
GGAAGTCCTACATGGCGCAGGAGCAGACCGATAAAGCGCTGCCGGATTTGAGCGAGGGAGACACGCTTTCCGTTATGGACATTGCCGTCAAGGAGGGCAAAACCACGCCCCCCAAGCACTTTACCGAAGATACGCTTCTCTCCGGCATGGAAACGGCTGGGCAGCGTGACGCTGCACCCGATATGCGTCTGCGGACGCAGGACGATGAGCCGGAGCGTAGAGGGTTAGGAACACCGGCCACAAGAGCAGGCATTATTGAAAAGCTGATTTCCACCGGCTTTGTGGAGCGCAAAAAGAGCAAAAAGACGGTGCAGCTTATTCCTGCCCGCACCGGCATCTCCCTGATAACCGTGCTGCCTGAGCAGCTGCAATCGCCACTTCTCACTGCCGAATGGGAATACCGCTTGAAGCAGGTGGAGCGCGGCGAGCTGTCCCCGGAGACCTTTATGGGTGGTATTACCGAAATGCTGCGAGATTTGGTAAAGGGCTACACCGTCATTAAGGGCGCTGAGGTTCTGTTCCCCTCCGGGCGCGAGGTGGTGGGCAAATGTCCACGCTGCGGCGGTGATGTGACCGAGAGCAAAAAAGGCTTCTTCTGCGAAAACAACGAGTGTCGATTTGGGCTATGGCGAGATAATCAGTTTCTTGCCAGTAAAAAGGTGATGCTGACAAAACAGCTTGCCACTGCCTTTCTGAGGGATGGGCGTGTGAAGCTCACCGGGCTTTTCTCCGAGAAAACCGGAAAAACCTACGATGCCACCGTCGTGCTGGAGGACACCGGCGCAGGCCTGCGCTACAAGCTGGTGTTTGACAATGATTGAGCTGCCACGCATGAGCGAGGCTTGCTTTCGCCGTGCAAAAAAGCTGATTCGTAAGCTCTGCGCCAACTGTGACGGCGGCAACTGTCTGCTTTTGGATGATGGCGAGATTTGTGTCTGTCCACAGCTCATCTCCTACACAGTGCTTTGCCGCTATTTCCGTGCGGCCGTGCTTCCGGCTGACCGTGAGCTGTATACCGAGGTCATAGAAGCAGACAAGCGCAAGCGCTGCCCTGATTGTGGGCAAGCCTTTCTTTCCGCCCATCACAACACCATTTACTGCGCTGTCTGTGCAGCAAAAAGAACCCGACAGAAAAAGCGCGCCTGGGCGCAGCGAAATAAGGGGTAGACCGTAGAAAAAGTAGCCCTCAAAAAGCCTTGTGCCATAAGGCTTTCCGAGAGCTGATTTGCAGCGGCGAGGGTGTTACTATCTAAGACGCCAAAAACGCAGTTACTTTTTCTATTACGCCCCTGTTCAGGATGATTGAATCTCCTGTGCAGGGGCGCATTTTTATCGTAAAGGAGAGTATATTTATGGCTGAAAATCAAAGCTATGCCGAGCAAAGCAAGGCTCGAATGAAGGAAATTACAGATAGCATTGAGACCGGCATTCAGGAGCTGTTCCAGTCGGACCAGTACCGGCAGTATCTCACCACCATGAGCCGATTTCACAAATACAGCGTCAATAATCAGATGCTCATCTATATGCAAAAGCCGGATGCAACCCTCTGCGCCGGTTTCAACAAGTGGCGTGACCAGTTTGAGCGCACTGTAAAAAAAGGCGAGCGCGGCATCAAAATCATCGCCCCCACACCATACAAAAAGAAAATCGAACAGGAAAAGCTTGACCCGGACACCAAAGCGCCTATGCTGAACCCGGACGGCACGGTAATGATGGAGGAAAAAACCGTGCAAATTCCTATGTATAAGGTGGTTACGACCTTTGATGTCAGTCAGACCGAGGGCAAGCCACTGCCTACGCTCGCCGCAGATCTCACCGGCAATGTGCAAAATTTCGAGGTGTTTATGGAAGCCCTTCGGCGCGCGGCCTCGGTGCCTATTGCAATGGAAGCAATGAAGCCGGATACGGATGGGTATTTTTCACTCGATAGTCAACGCATTGCCATCCGTGAGGGCATGAGCGAGGTACAGACCATCAGCGCCACCGTCCACGAAATTGCTCATTCCAAGCTCCACAACCGAAAGCCGGAGCAAACAGCCGACACAGCTGCCGTCCCTGTCAAGCCCAAAAGTCGGGAAACCGAGGAGGTGGAGGCCGAGAGCATCTCCTTTGCTGTCTGTGCCTATTATGGCATACAAACCGGTGAAAACAGCTTCGGCTATATTGCCACATGGTCAAAGGGCAAGGAGCTGCCGGAGCTGCGTGCATCCTTGGAAACCATCAACAAGACCGCAAGCGGCCTGATTACCGACATTGACCGCAGCTATGCTGCTATTCTAAAGGAGCGTGGCTTGGATAAGGCGGAGCCTGAGCAGACCGCCGAAGCCGTGGCCGCGCCTGTTCTCGAAGAAAGTACCCCGGAAGCGCCACCCATCCCGGCACCCGAAACCGGCTATCTTCCTGACCCCTTTACAAGCATTGCACAGATGCACGAATACGGCTATACCGACGGCGATATGCTTCCCCTGTCCAAGCAGCGTGCAATCAGCCTGTTTGAGCAGGATAGTGCCGTATATTTGCTCTATGAGGACAACACCGAAGCAATGGCATTCGATACGGAGGAACTGCAAGCCTTTGACGGAATGTTCGGCATCAGCCGTGGTGATTGGGAGCAAAGCCGGGAATATTTGGAGCTGGCAGCCGGACATGAGCTGACAGATCAGGAGCTGGAAAACAGCTTCCTCAACAATCCTGCCGATGCCTTTGCCATCTATCAGCTCAAACGCTCCGAGGATACAAGAGATTTGCGCTTTGAATCGCTTGCAGCAATTACAGCGGCCGGGCTTACCGTGGAGCATGACAATTATGAGCTGGTCTATACCGACAGCTTTACAAAATTCGAGGGTACGCGGGACAGGCTGGAGGGGCTGTTTGAGCGATTTAATGTTGACCGTCCAGAGGATTTTCGTGGCCACAGCCTGTCCGTCAGCGACATCGTTGCCCTAAAGCAGAATGGTCAGGTATCATACCACTATGTTGACAGCTACGATTTCGCCCAGCTGCCCAGCTTTCGACAGCCGGAAAATCACCTCAAAAACGCTGAAATGGCGATGGAGGATGATTACGGCATGATTGACGGCATTATCAACAACGGTCCCAAGCAGCCTACCGTGGCAGAGCTGGAGCAGCAGGCAAAATCCGGCCAGCCCATTTCTCTCATGGACTTAGCCGCTGCCTCCCACCGGGAGCGCACAGAGAAAAAACCCTCCGTGCTGGAGCAGCTTAGAAGTCAGCCCGCCCAGCCGGAACGGTCAAAAACAGCACTGAAAAAGAGTGCAGAAAGGGAGTTGTAAGCCATGCCCGTGGATGCTATGAATGAACGCTTTGAGGAAATTGAGTTTCAGGGGAAAATCGTCCTGTTTACCGATTCCCGTGTGCAGCGCGACACCGTGCCGGAGGGACTACATCGCTACGAGATACGCCATACCGATGATGATTGGGGCGAACCCTGTCAGCTTGGCTACGGTATCGTGGTCAACCATTTCGGCACAATTTTGACCAACGCGCCAATTCAGCTCGACCCCAGCGGTCATTTGGATTTTGATACTGATGCTATGAGCTTTCTTGGCAATGGTTATATTTCAGCTGCTGAGTATATGGAGCAGCACCCAGCCGTGGACAGGACTGTTTTTGAGATTTCGCCCATTGCTGCCGACAAGACAGACTGGCTCTATTCCGATGAGAGCAAGGATGCCGAGCGTGGGGTGATAGGACATCTCCGTGGTGATTTTGGAAGCGGAAAGGAGTTTTGGACAACCTGGTGGTCCCATCAGGATGGGCTAAACAAGCAGCCCTTCAAGTTGGAGCTGGACGCTGTTGTAAACTGGCTGCGGCAGGATTTTGGACCGCTTAACAATTTGCAAAGCATGAGTGGCTTTTGCAGCATTCGTGAGGACAAGGCAAAGCTTGTCACCTCCCTGCCTGCCTATGGCTTTCAGATTGAAACGCCAAACCACCAATATTATCTTCGCTGTAATCCCACACGCGGCGATTATAACTTCTACCTTTATTGCTGCGACAAGGAGGCACAGCGGAATCATACCAGAGAAGCACCCTCGCAGGCGCGTAAATCTGTCATCGAGCAGCTAAAGGCAAAGCCAACACAGCAAAATAAAAAGGCACCCGGAAAGGGTGCAGAAATGGAGCTATGATATGAACAATTTTACCCACGATGAGCTTAATCTAATGAGCATTTACAATTCCACCGGCACCCGTGAGGGCCTGTTGAGAGAGCTTGCCGAAATGCGCGGCTTTCTTGCCGAGGATGAAACGGAGCTTTTAGCACTGACCAATTCGGCGCTTGACAAGCTGCAAGCGATAACAGACGAAGAATATGTACTCTTGGAGCTGTTCCCCGATTTTGAGTGAATAAGACGAAAATGACCACAATAGCCGACTGGTTTTTTCCAGTCGGCTAATTCTATTAGAAGGAGGTAACCCATGCCCACAAAAGTACAAGCATATTCTCAGATGGCAGACCATGCCGCCACACAGCTTACCGGAAGTCACCGCAGCTGGATGGAGTTTTTGCAGACCGCCGCACGGCTGTATAAATACCCCTACCATGAGCAGCTGATGATTTATGCCCAGCGCCCTGAGGCTACCGCCTGCGCAGAGTACGACTTCTGGAATGACCGCATGGGGCGGTATGTGCGCCGTGGCTCAAAGGGTATTGCCCTCATCGACAACACCGGCGACAAGCCAAGGCTTAAATATGTGTTCGATGTTGCAGACACAGGCACTCTGCCCAAAAAATCCCGCAATGTGAACCTTTGGACGCTCCAACCGGAGCACACCGACGCTGTAAGTGCCATGCTGGAGCAAAGCTATGACATTAAGGGCAACAACCTTGCAGACAGCATTGAGATGGTTGCTGCACAGCTTGCCGACGAATACTGGAACGACCACCAGCGCGACATTTTTGACATCGTTGAAGATTCTTTCCTTGAGGAGTATGATGATTTCAATATCGGAGTGCAGTTTCGCAGCGCTGCAACGGTCAGCATCACCTATGCACTCATGTCCCGATGTGGTCTTGCACCGGAGGAACACTTCGAGCACGAGGACTTTTTAAGCGTTTTTGACTTTAACACACCGCAGACCGTTGCCGCCCTTGGAACGGCGGTCAGCACCATCAATCAGCAGGTGCTTAGACAAATTGAAGTCACCATCAGAAATTATGAGAGGAGTATGACACATGGAACTGACCTACACCAAGAACGGGGATTATCTGATTCCCGACCTGAGCCTGACAGAGCAGCCGTCAACGAGCCTTGGCAAGTACGGGAGGATGCGCAGGAGCTACCTTCAGGAGCACCGCCCGATTTTGTGGAACAGGATGATTATATCGGAAACACTGTATCCCCACCTGCTGGAAATCGAGCAGACGGCGCAGAGCCGCTTGGAGCTGCTGATGCCGAAGCTGGCGAAAGCGGCAGGCGTGACAGAGAGCCTGAAAGCAGCCGATCCGATGAAGTGGACAGGGCTGATGAACAGCTGCAAGGCGCAGGCGGAGGAAATGATACTCTCGGAATTGATTTTCAACTGACACCCCAAGAGTCCGAGCCAACGGTGACAGACGATTGGTCGGTGGAAGGAGTGCCCGTGGTGCAGCTAATTGAGGATGAAAGTCCTCTGCCTTGGGTGACTGACAGCGTTCCCACACAAATGACCATGTTCCCAACAGAGGGCGAACAAATATCCTTTATAGAGCAAGCGGAGAGCGTAGCTTATACGCCCTTCGCTTTTTCTTTTCCGCAAGGCGACATTGACCATGTGCTGCGGCTTGGTGGAAACAACGAAAATAGCCGCCAGCGTGTTGCCGTGGAATATATGAAGCAAAAGCCAATAGCAGACATTGCGACATTTCTCAGCCAAGAATATGTTGGCGGCGGCGGTTTTAAGACCGATTCCGGGGAGTTAGCCGCATGGTACGCCGAGGATGGTATCCATCTTGCCCGTGGACGCTCTGCGCAGTATGTGAACAGCGCGCAGATTATTCCGTGGGAGGACGCTGCAACTCGAATCGGGGAGCTGCTGGAGCAGGGACAGTTTGCTGGCAATGTAGAGCTTGCCGAAGCGGACGGCTATTCTCGCCGCCAACTCGCACAATCACTTTGGTATCTGCGCCATGATTTTTCTGAGGCAGCCATTGAGCAGGGGTATCTTTCCACAATGGAGGACTTTCGTGGGGGCGGGTTTTCGGATGAAACGGCAGGACTTGCCGAAGGATTATCCCACCCTGAGTATCTTTCTGCCATCACAGCGGAATACGCACATTTTTTGGAGGCCTACCACGCAGACAAAAATCTACTTCGTTTCCGCAACCGTCATGCGGATGCAATCTTGACCGGTTTGCAAGAGCAGGCGCTACCGTGGCTTGAATTATCTGAGCTTCCACAGGTGGACAGGTTTATCACCGAGGACGAAATCAACGCTGCACTGACCTATGGCAGCAATGTTGAGGGCAGCAAGGGGCGCATTTACAGCTATTTTTCGGAAAAGCACACACCGCAGGAGCAGATAAAGTTTCTGAAAGAGGAATACGGGTGGGGCGGTCATAATGGTGCGCTCCCCGGTTCCTTTCACAGCTTTGAAAACCATGACGGCAAGGGCATTGAACTGAAAAAGCCGGAATGTGTCAAGGTGCAAATGCCGTGGAGCACCGTTGCCAAGCGCATTGCCGAGCTTATCCGCAAAGACCGCTATTTTACACCGCAGGAGCACGCAAAATATGAGGAATTGCAGAGCCAGCATGCCGATATTGGCGGCCTGCCCACCCCCTTGCCCCGATATGGTTTTCCAAAGCCGGAACAAAAAGAACCGGAACAGGAAAAAACACCACCGCCCATTCCCACACCTCGCACCGAAATTACCCAAGAGGATATTGACACCGCACTCCAAGCGTGGAACGGCGATGCTGCCAGCAAGCAGCGCGTAGCCGAATACATGGCCAACCATGCGCGTGAGAAGGACACCGCCACATGGCTCTCCCGCGAATATGGCGGCACGGCCACCAAAAGCCTGTTTATCACCGTAACTGGCACCGATTTGGAAATAGAGCTGCCGTGGACAAAGGTGCAGCGCAGGCTTGCCCAGCTCATCAATGAAAACAACTTTTTAAGCGAGCAGGAAGCCTTGCCCCTGCGGTATCAGGTTGTGATCTATCATCATCTTGAGAACGGCTTTGACGAAAAGCTGGAATACCGGGCGCTACAAGAAGCCGAAAAAGTTGCACAGGGCTATGTGGACGGAACGCTGGAAGCGGACGGCTTTGCCTACGATGGCGCAGCCATTTATGACCTGCAAGACAAGAAATATCTCCGCATTTTCGGGGATTACCCCGATGATGCCGCAACGCAGCTGTGGCAGGAAACGACACCCATAAAGACTGCCGCAGGGCTGGATTTGACCGATGCCGACTTGCAGGACATTCTCACCGGGGACGGCGGTTTACTGGACTATCTGGAAAAGGATAAAATCGGCGGTTGGCTCCGAGACGGAGACGATAACGTCGCTATCGCGCAAAGGATGGGCGACGCCTACGCAGGTACAGCCGAGACAATGACCCTGCTCAGCGGCGAAACGGCGGACTATTTCGCATCCGCAAACGGTCTTGCAATCAATATCCATGATAAGTTTAGTACTCATCTGTCCTTTGGCTGGAACGAGATCGCGCCTGTCCTTCGTGCCATGTATGAGCAGGAGCGTGACGGCTTTTCCCATGAACCGACAACACAGCAGCCGGAGCTTCCCAGTCTGGCGCAGGAAGCGGCGGATTATGAAGCCGAACGTATGGCGTACCGGCAGAAGGTCTTGACATCACTTACGCCGGAGCAGCAGCGTATCGTTGAAGCTATGGAGTTAGGCGGTTTTCCTTTTCGTCCTACCGAGCAAACCCCCATTTATTTCGGTGATTACGCTGATTACCCTACCGTGTTTGATACTTGGGACGAAGCCTCTCAGTTTATAGACAGTGCCGAGTTGAAAGATATTCCCGGTTTGCGCGACAGGGTTCAAGCTGTCCTTCATCCCGAACCGCCGTTTCCATATTCCGTGGGCGATACCGTCTATTTAGAAGATGGCAAACCCTTTCTTGTCACAGAGGTCAGAGATTCCTCCATTCAGCTCCGTGACCCAACGCTCCGTTATCCCATCTTCCGCGCTGAGAGCACAGAGAGCTTTGAGCGCCTGATGGAGCGATACCCGCAGCCGGAGCAGACAGCACCGGATATTCAACCTCCCGTTGAAAACTTCCGTATCACCGAGGATGCCCTTGGTGTAGGCGGTGCAAAAGCCAAGTTTCGTATGAATATGGATGCCATCAATCTGCTGAAAGAATTGGAGTTTGACGGCAGACAGGCCACGCCCGATGAGCAGGAGGTGCTTTCAAGATATGTGGGCTGGGGCGGTTTAGCAGACGCATTCGACGAAAATAAGGCTGCATGGGCGAATGAATTTGGGGAGCTGTATGCCACGCTCTCCCCGGAGGAATACGCCGCCGCAAGAGCGTCCACCCTCAATGCCCACTATACAAGCCCCACCGTTATCCGCGCTATCTATGAGGCCGTGGGCAATATGGGCTTTCAGACCGGTAACATCTTGGAGCCTGCAATGGGTGTGGGCAATTTCTTCGGCTGTATGCCGGAGGAAATGAGCGCAAGCAAGCTCTATGGCGTGGAGCTGGACAGCATCACCGGCAGAATCGCCAAGCAGCTTTACCCCAATGCCGACATCACTGTGGCAGGCTTTGAAACCACCGACAGGCGGGATTTCTTTGACCTCGCAATCGGCAATGTACCCTTTGGACAATACAGTGTCAATGACCGGGCTTATAACAAGCTCGGTTTTTCCATTCACGACTACTTCTTTGCCAAGACCCTCGACCAGGTTAGAAGCGGCGGTGTGATTGCCTTTGTTACTTCACGCTATACGATGGATAAGCAGTCTCCGGAGGTGCGCAAATATATTGCCCGGCGTGCGGAGCTTCTCGGTGCTATCCGTCTGCCCAACAACGCATTTAAGGCAAACGCAGGTACAGAGGTAGTTTCCGACATCATTTTTTTGCAAAAGCGTGACCGCCCCATTGAGATTGATGCCGACTGGCTACACCTTGGCGAAAACAAGGATGGCTTTGCAATCAACAGCTACTTTGTGGAGCACCCTGAAATGGTGCTGGGCGAGCAGACCTCGGAAAGCACCCAGTACGGCAGACAGGATTTCACCGTCGCGCCCATCGAGGGCATAAGCCTTGCCGATCAGCTCCATGAGGCAGTGCAGCATATCGGCGGTCAGTATGCTGAAGCGGAGCTGCCCGACCTGGGCGACGGCGAAGCCATTGACACCTCTATTCCGGCAGACCCGAA
Organism: Oscillospiraceae bacterium; assembly: GCA_028705905.1. Taxonomy (GTDB): domain Bacteria; phylum Bacillota; class Clostridia; order Oscillospirales; family Oscillospiraceae; genus RGIG529. The sequence goes on along the minus strand of JAQWCP010000005.1, from coordinate 14,122 downwards.
TGTGAAAAACTATTCCTACACCGTGGTAGACGGCAGCGTGTACTACCGTGAAAACAGCCGCATGGTGCGCCCGAACCTCAACGCCACCGCCATTGAACGGGTAAAGGGCATGGTGGGCCTGCGTGACTGTGTTCATACGCTCATCAATCAGCAGATGGACGGCTTTATCTCCGATGCTGCCATTCGCCGGACACAGGTGGAGCTTAACGACCTTTATGACGGCTTTACCGAAAAATACGGACTTATCAACAGCCGTGGCAACGCCCTTGCCTTTGCCGACGACAGCTCCTACTACCTGCTTTGCTCTCTGGAGGTGCTGGACGAGGACAACAACTTGGCGCGTAAGGCGGATATGTTCACCAAGCGCACCATCAAGCCCCATGAGGTTGTGACCGCTGTGGACACAGCTTCTGAAGCGCTGGCGCTCTCCATCTCTGAAAGGGCGAAGGTGGATATGCCATACATGAGTCAGCTCACCGGCAAGGACGAAAGTACGCTTTTTAACGAGCTGAAAGGTGTTATCTTCTTAAATCCCATGCATGGCTATGCCGATAGCCGCGAAGAAAAATATGTGACCGCCGATGAATACCTTTCCGGCAATGTTCGGCAAAAGCTTGATTGGGCAGAACGCTCTGCCAAGCAGTTTCCTGATGATTACACCGTTAATGTGGAAGCACTGCGTGCAGCGCAGCCGAAGGACCTTGACGCAAGCGAAATTGAGGTGCGGCTGGTCGCTACATGGATTGGCAAGGAGTACATCCAAGAATTTATGGAGGAATTGCTGGAGCCGCCCTTTTACCAGCGGCGCAGTATTCAGGTGGGCTTTGCCGAGTTCACCGGCGAGTGGAACATTACCGGCAAAAATCTGGCGGGCTACAACAATATTGCAGCCTATATTACCTACGGCACAGACCGTGCCAACGCCTACCGCATTTTGGAGGACACCTTAAATCTTCGTGACATTCGTATCTACGACACCGTACATGACCCTGACGGCAAGGAGCGCCGCGTGCTCAACAGCAAGGAAACCACCCTCGCCCAGCAGAAGCAGCAGGCCATCAAGGATGCCTTTCAGGACTGGATATGGAAGGACCCGGACAGGCGGCGTGAGCTAACCACGAAATATAATGAGCTTTTTAACTCTACTCGCCCCCGTGAGTACGACGGGCAGCACATTGTGTTCTCCGGCATCAATCCTGAAATCCGACTGCGTGAGCACCAGCTTAACGCCGTAGCGCATATCCTTTACGGCGGTAATACGCTGCTTGCACATGAGGTGGGCGCAGGCAAAACCTTTGAAATGATTGCCGCTGCAATGGAAAGCAAACGGCTGGGACTGTGCCAAAAGCCGTTGTTTGCCGTTCCCAATCACCTCACCGAGCAGTGGGCAAGCGAGTTTTTGCGGCTCTACCCATCGGCAAATATCCTTGTAGCAACGAAAAAAGACTTTGAATCTCGCAACCGCAAGAAGTTTTGCGCCAGAATTGCCACCGGCGATTATGACGCGGTTATTCTCGGTCACAGCCAGTTTGAGCGTATCCCTGTTTCCCGTGAGCGTCAGGAACGGCTCTTGCAGGAGCAGATTTGGGAGATTGAGGACGGTTTGACGGAGCTGAAAAACAGCCATGCAGAGCGCTTTACCATAAAGCAGCTGGAGCGCACCAAGAAAAGCTTGGAAACACGACTGGAAAAGCTGAACGCCTCTGACCGCAAGGATGATGTTGTGACCTTCGAGCAGCTGGGTGTGGACAGGCTCTATGTGGACGAAGCACACAGCTTTAAGAATCTGTTCCTCTACACCAAAATGCGCAATGTGGCAGGACTATCCACCAGTGATGCGCAGAAATCCTCAGATATGCTTCTCAAATGCCGCTACATTGATGAAATAACCGATAGCCGTGGCGTGGTGTTTGCCACCGGCACCCCGGTCAGCAACTCTATGACGGAGCTGTTCACCATGCAGCGATACCTTCAGCACGACACCATCAAGCGGCAGGGGCTTGCCCATTTTGATAGCTGGGCGAGCACCTTTGGCGAGACGCAGACTGCCATCGAGCTTGCCCCCGAGGGTACAGGCTACCGTGCGAGAACACGCTTTGCAAAATTCTTTAATCTACCGGAGCTGATGACCCTGTTCAAAGAGGTGGCGGACATCAAGACCGCCGACCAGCTCAATCTTCCCACACCGACGCCCGTATATCACAATGAGGTTGCCGAGCCTACGGCACTCCAGCAGGAAATGGTGCAGCAGCTTTCCGAGCGTGCTGCCGCCGTCCATTCCGGTTCCGTGGATGCCTCAATAGACAATATGCTCAAAATCACCTCGGACGGGCGCAAGCTGGGACTTGACCAGCGTGTCATTAACCCCGACCTGCCTGATGGCCCAAGCAGCAAGGTCAACAAATGCGTGGGCAACATCGTGCAGATTTGGCAGGAAGGGCAGCAGGAAAAGCTGACACAATTAGTGTTTTGCGACCTGTCCACGCCAAAGGGCAGCGCAGCAAAAAAGGTTGCCAAGGCCGCAGCCGGTAATCTGGACAGCCCCGAATTACACGCACTGGAGCAGCTCACCGAGGACGCAACACCGGAGCCGCCGTTTTCCGTCTATGACGATATTCGTGAAAAGCTGGTGGCACAGGGCATTCCCCGTGAACAGATTGCCTTCATCCACGAGGCCAACACCGAGGTGCGCAAGAAGGAATTGTTCGCCAAGGTACGCAGCGGGCAGGTGCGTGTGCTCATGGGCAGCACCTTTAAGATGGGTGCTGGCATGAACGTGCAGGATCGACTTGTGGCGCTCCATGATTTGGACTGCCCGTGGAGACCGGGAGATTTAGAGCAGCGCAGTGGGCGCATTATCCGGCAGGGCAACAAAAACAAGGAAGTACACATTTTTCGCTATGTCACCGAGGGGACATTTGACAGCTATTTGTGGCAAACTGTGGAAAATAAGCAAAAGTTTATCTCGCAGATTATGACCTCAAAATCCCCGGTGCGTTCCTGCGAGGACATCGACGAAACGGCTCTTTCCTATGCGGAAATTAAGGCGCTGTGTGCAGGCGATGACCGCATTCGTGAGAAGATGGATTTGGATGTGGATGTTGCCCGGCTGCGCCTGATGAAGTCCAGCCACCAGAGTCAGCAGTACCGCTTGGAGGACAATTTGCTCCGCTTCTTCCCCGAACAGATTGAACAGAGCAAGGGCTTCATCTCCGGCTTTGAAGCGGATATGGCAACGCTGGCCGCGCATCCCCATCCCCTTGACGGCTTTGCCGGCATGGAGGTCAAGGGTGATGTGCTCACCGACAAGGACAACGCCGGAGCTGCTATTTTAGAAGCCTGTAAGGATGCAAAAGGCTTAGAGCCTGTCGCAATCGGCAGCTATCGTGGCTTTGCCATGTCTCTGACCGTGGAGGACTTCGGCAAGGATTTTATACTCACCCTCAAAGGGCAGATGTCCCACCGTGTCACCTTGGGTAGGGATGCAAAGGGCAATCTTGTTCGTATCGACAACGCCCTAAACGCCATGACTGAGCGCAGGCAGGCGGTAGCAGACAAGCTCGCCAACTTGTATGCGCAGATGGAATCGGCAAAGGGTGAGCGTGGAAAGCCGTTTCCGCAGGAGGATGAGTTAAAGCAAAAATCCGTGCGGCTGGCTGAATTGAACGCAGAACTGAATATCGACGATAAGACACCCATTGAGCGCATGGCCGAGACGGACATCGCCAAAAGCGCCAGACCATCTGTACTGGATAAGCTCAAAGCACCATGCGTTCACGGCACGCCCGATAAAACCCACAAAAAAGATTTGGAGGTAAGATGATGGATACTGAGAAATTGAATACACAGCTTTATGAAAAAATGTTTGAGGAACAGGAAAAATACCGGGGCTGGCTGCTGACGCAGCCGCCCGAAGAAATTCTAAAGCACACCTACGAATACACCGTGCGTGAGGATATTTTGATGTCGCTGGAGAATAACGATGTTTCTGCTGAACAGGCAACAGCACTTTTGAAATCCCCCTCGCCGCTGGCAGATGTGTTCAGCGAGTATGAAAATCGGGAAACCGGCTACATGGAGATTGTCCTCGATTGCATCACAGACCGGGCTAACACCGTTATTCAAACGGAGCAGGAGCAGCGGAAGGCTCTGCTGGCAACGCCGCTTTACAAGTACCCGGCGACCTATGCCAGAGAAAATGACGAGCTGCCGCAATACCGTGCATCCCACAAGGCCAACATCGCCTGCCGGGACGCCATTGATGATGCCATTCGAGATCATTACCGGGATAACTGCCTCGGTCACGATGCTGCAAAACAGGTCATTACCGAGTTTGGCTTTGACAGAACACTCTATGTGCTTGCAAATACCGTGCGCGAAAAAGATTGGGACGGACGCATCGACCACCGCAACAAGGATTGGGCGCGGACGATTCCGGTCTTTGAAGATGAAAACAGCTTTGGTGACAATCGTAACCGTGAGTTTGTCGTTGACAAAGCACACCCCGGTCTGCTTGATTTGTTTGTCACACAGGCGCGGCGGGAATATACATTGTCGCAGCCGCTCTCCAAGGAGGACATTCAACAGGAAGCGTCGCGGATTCTCAGTAAGCTGCAAGACCCACGGGAACCGAACAGCCCCAACGGTACGCATTTCATGGCGCAGATCTCGCCGGACTTTCTCCTGCGCGCAGGGACAAAGGAGCAGGATAAATTATTCGATATGCTTCCCTTTGATTCGCTGACCTTTTCCGGCATGAAGGATCGCAAGGGACTGTTTGCCACCATTTCCAAGGACGAAAACCGACATCAGCCCCTACGAGAGCGCCGACCCTCGGTTCGGGATAAGCTGCAGAATACCACGCCTGCGCCCAAGGCTCCCACAAAAAAGAAAAGCAAAAATATGGAGCTGTGATATGGCGGGGATAAAGCGCACCGTCCAGCTCAAGTTTCGTGTTACCCCAGAGGAACGAGAGCTGATCGAGCAAAAAATGGCACAGGCCGGTACAACCAACATGGCGGCGTATCTGCGCAAGGCGGCGATTGACAGCTACATTCTAAAGCTGGAGCTGCCGGAGCTAAAGGAGCTGGTTTCTCTGCTGCGATATTCCGGCAACAACCTCAATCAGCTTGCCCGCCGTGCAAATGAAACGGGCCGCATTTATGATGCGGATATTGAGGATGTAAAGCAAAATCAGGAGCGACTTTGGGATGCGGCTGTAAAAATTCTTGATTCTTTGGCAAAACTATAATATGTGCGCTGCGATTTTCTATCCTCCGCATCCTTGCAAAATACGAAACCCTCCGTTATTCTGATAGTAGAAACGGAAATAAAGCACAGGGAGCTGATGAAATATGCTGACTTATGAAGCCGTATTAAAGGTCTTTGCCGACTATCTCAAGGAGGACACAGACTATGAGGTGGTGCTGACTGCCCACGGCTACACCGTGATGGGCTGGGACAAATACCGAGAGGACTGGAACAATGTCGTCCACTGCCCAACGCCCGAAGCGCTGCTGAATGCTCTGCTGGATTCCTACGCCAGCTTTGCGGAAATGAGGCTGGCAGACGGTGAGCGTGATTTGACAGACACAGAGCAAAAGCAGCTTGATGCCGAGTGTCAGGCACTGGCTCGAAAATGCAGGGAGGGTGAAAAGTAATGCGGATACTGATGAAGATATTGTTTGCGCCGGTTATTATTGTCCTCACGCTGTTTGTGTGGATATGCTCCGGCCTGCTCTATTGCTCGGCGTGGGTGTTCGGCCTTGCAGGGACGCTGCTCAGCGTCCTCGCAATCGCCGTGCTGATTACCACCTCCGTGCAAAACGGAATTATCCTGCTGGTCATGGCATTTATCGTAAGCCCCTTTGGAATACCCATGATAGCGGTTAAGCTGCTGGGGCTTGTGCAGCGCTTCCGCTTTGCTATTCAGGACAGAGTGTACTGACCTACATAAAATGCCGACAATGGGTAAGCGCATTGTCGGCATTTACTTTTTCCCGGCCATCCGTTATACTGAAATCACTTTATGTCAGGGAAAGGCGGTGAGCTGCCACGAAAAAGCATGGCCATTATTGCAAGGTCTGCGGTGAGTATCGGGCAAATGAGAAGTTTTCCGGCAAGGGTCACGCTGCCCATATTTGTAAGACCTGCGCCGCTTTACCACCGGAAAAACAGGCAGAGGAAATAACACTGAATCGGCTTGTCAATCTTCCGTGGCGGCTGTCAAAGGCTGACCTTGCATGGCTGAAAAGCCGTGCATCCGATAAACGACCCGAGGTTAAGGCAATGGCGCAAGAACAGCTTTCCATGCGTTTTCCGTCGATAAGGACGAATGGCAATAAAATCAAAAACAAGAAAAACAAAGGAGCTATGAACATGACCAAAACAGAATTTGTAGACAAGGTTGCCGCTGAAAGCGGCTTGACCAAGAAGCAGGCGGAGGAATCCGTCAAGGCAATGCTCAAGGTTTTGACCGATGCAATGGCTGATGGCGACAAGGTATCCTTCCCCGGCTTCGGCAGCTTTGAGGTGCGTGAGCGCGCAGCGCGTGACGGCAAGAACCCCCGCACCGGCGAAGCTGTGCAGATTGCCGCCTGCAAAACGCCGGCGTTTAAGGCCGGAAAGTCCTTAAAGGATGCCGTCAACAAATAAAAATAGTGCCAATAAAATGACACCTTGCTCTTTTAGCAGGGTGTCATTTTTTGTTGCACGAAGGAGGCGAACATTTGGCTACCACTCGCATCATGCCGCTGCATATTGGCAAGGGCCGGAGCGCCGGCGCTGCCATCAGCGGAATCATTGACTATGTAGAAAATCCACAGAAAACAGACAACGGTAATCTTATCACCAGCTATGCGTGTGACAGCCGCACCGCCGATGCCGAGTTTCATTTTTCCAAGCGGCAGTACAAAGCAATCACCGGCAGAACGCAGGAACGGGATGTGATTGCCTATCACTTCCGACAGTCCTTTCGCCCCGGCGAGATCACGCCGGAGGAAGCCAACCGCATTGGCGTAGAGTTTGCACACCGGTTTTTGAAAGACAACAACGCCTTTATTGTCTGTACCCATATTGACCGCCATCATGTGCATAACCATGTCATTTGGAACTCCACCACACTGGACTGCACAAGAAAGTTTCGTAACTTCTGGGGCAGCACAAAGGCCGTACGCCTGCTCAGTGATACCATCTGCGTGGAACACGGCTTGTCCATTATTGAGCATCCCAAACGCCACGGCAAGAGTTATAACAAGTGGCTGGATGAACAGGGGCTGCCCTCCCACCGTGATTTGCTGCGCGCCGCCATTGATGCCGCTTTTGAGAAAAAGCCTGCCGATTTAGATGCACTTTTACAGCTGCTGCAAGAAGCAGGATATGAAGTGAAGCGAGGGAAAAATATCTCCCTCAAGGGTAAGAACCAAGAGCGATTTGTCCGACTGTCCTCCTTGGGCGAGGGATATACGGAATCGGAGCTGCTGGCTGTTCTCATGGGCAAGACCGAGCATACGCCGCATAAAAAACCTTTGCCGAACAAGTCTGAAAAGGTCAGTCTGCTTATCGACATCGACGCCAAGCTTCGTGCCGGGAAAAGCGGCGGCTATAAGCAATGGGCCTCCGTTTTCAATGCAAAGCAGATGGCGCACACGATGAATTATCTGCAAGAGCATGGCCTCATGGATGTAGCTGCACTCAAGGAAAAAGCCGAAGCCGCCACCGCACAATTTAACTCTCTCTCCGCACAGATTAAATCTGCCGAAACACGCATGGCCGAAATTGCCGTGCTGAAAACGCAGATTATCAATTATGCCAAAACCAGAGATGTGTTTGCAGCCTATAAAGTCTCCGGCTACTCCAAAAAATATCTGGCGGAGCACGAGGCTGACATCCTTTTGCATCGAGCTGCCAAGAAAGCATTTAACGAGCTGGGTGTAAAAAAACTACCCACTGTTAAGAGCTTACAGGAGGAATACGCACAGCTCCTTGCGGAGAAAAAGACAGCTTACTCCGACTACAAAAAGGCGCGGGAGAAAATGCGTGAACTGCTTACCATACAGAAAAATGTCACCCATATTCTCGGCACAGAGGAACGCACCGCCGAGAAAGAAAAGGAACAGGAGAGCCGATAAAGCTCACCTGTTCCATAAGCATCCGAAGGATGCGCTGCCGCACAGAATGTGCGTTCAAAAGGGGCTTGGGGGCGCTGCCCTCAACAAGCAATCGGGACAGTCCGCGTAAGCGGATTTTCCCGATTCGCACAAAAAGGGTACCTTTGTGCATTGCTTGCAAGCAAGCCAGTCTTATCACTAATTGTTGATAACAAGTAACTCCGTTTCTGATACCCGTGCGGTCAAATGTAGGCGTTGCAATATGTAACATTTCTCTGAATTTTGGTTTTCCGCTCTTGAAAAGATACAAATATTCGTATATAATGTAACATGTAAAGTTATATCTGCAAAGAGGAATCTGACAAGGGGGTACCCCCTTGTCATGCTTGCAACACAAGCATGATTTCCTCCTGAAAGGCGGCGGGAAAGTGAAGGGCTATCTCTCTGTGCGGGAAGCGTCGTACAAGTGGGGCGTGTCGGAGCGGCGCGTCAATCAATACTGCACCCAGGGGCGTATTCCCGGCCTTTCCCGATTCGGCAAGTCCTGGTGTATCCCGGAGAATGCGGAGAAACCGACAGACCCGCGGAAAAACAGGGACCGCAAAGAAAACAGTCATTTCTAAAACATGTAGAAGGAGGCGACCCGCATGCCAAAACTGAATCGGAAAATCCTCCTCACAGCGGCGTCTATCGCGGTAGTCCTGCTGCTTGCCGTTGTCCTTTGCGTGGCGGGCCACAGCGAAAAGCGGGAGCAGCAAACCATCTTGCTCTTTCCCACGCTGCCGCAGGAGTGGATCCTCGCTTTTGAAGAGGCCTATCCGGACAGGGATATCCTGCTGCGGGGCAACTGGCAGCTGTCCACCTTCTTAAACGATATGCACGCGGAGGCCGTGCTGGCCTACGAGCTGCAGGCGGAGCCTCTCATAGCGTCCGGCGGGGGATATCACTGGACGCCCTTGGGCAAAACCGCCGTCGTCATCGCCGTTGACCGGGACCAGACCGACCTGCCCGTGTCCTCGTGGCGGGATCTGGCCCATCCGGAGCTTATCCTTGGCATGACCCACGAGATGCCGGAGGCCGGGCTGATCCTCGCCTCCCTTTCCCATGGGCTGGACGGCGACGAGCTCCAAACCGGACAGACGGTGGCGCTGCTGGAGCAAAAATACCGGCAAAACGCCCTCCACTTTTACGATGAAACGGCGCCGGCGCAGCTGCTTTTGGATTATCACGCGCTGGCCCTGATCGAGGAGGGCCGCAATCTGGAGCTTATCCTTCCGGCGGAAGGCGGACTGGTCTTTGAGCTGGGACTCCTGTCCAGGTCGCCCTTCGCACCGCCGCCCCAAGTCCTGGCCTGCTTTGAAAACAGTAGTGTGCTGCCAAACAGCGAAGACGGCCTCAGAAGCCTAAACCTCACGCCCCCCAAGGATCCGAAGGCCCTGAACACAGCGCTTCTTTTCACCGCGGTGCGTCTGGACAAGGAGATTGCCGGCACCCACCGCTACACCACGGTGACGGGTATCGGGTATACCCTGCCCGCCCTTGCCTGTATCATTGTCTTTGTCCTCTGGATTATTGCCACCCGCCGGCGTATCATGCAAAAGAGCGCGTCCAACGCCATCGTGCTGGTGGGGGTTTCCATGATGCTGTGGCTGACGGTGCGGCTGCTCAAGTGGCAGTTTCCCATTGACAGCGTGGAAAACCGGGTTTTATGGTATTCCTTTTATCCCTTTATGATGCTGATGACCGCCTCTTTTTTGTGGCTTTCCACCTCGCTTGGCAAGCCGGAGGACACGGGCAGGCCGCCCCGCTGGTGGTGGCTGCTCACAGGCGTACAGGGGCTGCTGCTGGTTTTGGTGTATACCAACGATTGGCACCGGCTGGTATTTCGCTTTGATCTCAGTTCCCTGTATTGGAGCACTGTTTACGGCTATGGTCCCGGTTTTATTCCTGTATACGCCAGCTATATGCTCCCGCTGCTGATCGGCGTCATTATCCTGTGCGCCAAATGCTGGAACAGCCCCCGCAGGGTGCGGATTCTGCTCCCCTTATCTGTCCTTGCCCTCATGGTTACCTACGCGGTGGGCTACATATTCAAGGTGCCTGTGGCCCATAACAGCGATATCACCCTGCTGACCTGCCTGTTTGTCATGGTCTTCAGCGAGAGCGCCCTGCGAACCGGCCTGATCCCGCGAAACACCAAATACCGGGAGCTGTTTCACCGAAGCGCCCTGGAAATGCAGCTTCTGGGGCGGGACGGGCAAACTGTCCTGTCCGCCGCCGACGCAAAGGAGCTGCCGGAGGACATCAGGGACCGGCTGCTTTCCATGAGCCTGCCCGCCGAGCTGCAAAGTGGGCGGGACACCCTCTGGTTTGCCGACGGCGTCGCCGGGGGCACGGCGGTCTGGCGGGAGGACATCAGCGAAATCGCACGGCTGAAACACGAGCTTGCCGCGGCGGCGATAAGGCTGAAGGAGGCCGACCGCCTGCTGGAGCATGAAAAGGAGACAAAGGACGAAGCGGCGTCCCTTCGGGCAAGCGAGGAAATCTATGATGCCATGGACAGGGAGGCCGGCAGCTGGCTCAGAGAGATCCAACGGCTGGTGGCGGAGCCCATGCCCGCGGACAAACGGCGCGGCTTACAGGAGATACGGCTTTTGTCCATCTATATTAAAAGACGGTGCTACTTCCTGTTTTACGCGGAGCAGACCGCCATCTCCGCCGACGCGGCGGCCGACGCCATCGGCGAGCTGCTGGAGGTTGGAGAGGCCATGGGGGTAAAAAGCGTCCTGTCCGTGTCGCTGACGGGTGAAATCCCCATCCCTCTGTGCCTGCTGCTGTACGACTTTGTGTTTTACGCGCTGCGCCGTCTCTGTGAAGAAGCGTCGGATCTGATTCTCCACTGCCGCAGGGAACAGGACCGCCTGCTGTGTACCGTCATCGCCTCCACCGAGCTTGGGGACTTCCCCGTGCCGGAAAAACTGAGGCAGGGACTTACTTCCGGCGGGGCGCGGCTGAGCCATAAGCAGTTGGAGGGCGCCCAGAGCCTGACGCTGGACATCCCGTGCCGCCCGGAGGAAGGAGGAACGCCCGATGCTTGATTTTTATCTCCTCCCCCTATATGCCCGTATCGGCATCAGTGCCCTTGGCGCTGCTGTCGTCGCCATGCAGGCCTTTCACCTGGCGTATAGCTGCTATGAACGGCCGGATCGGCCCCGGAGTTTGGGCAAGCTGTTTTTTGAAGGACTGCTGCTTGTTTATCTGGTGCTGCTGGCCACAGCGCCCGCCGTCATCAGCATCTCCATACGGGAAGGCGTGGTGGCGCAAAGCATGCTGGAGCTCCCGCGCTGGATTGTTTTTACCCTGCTGCTCTGCGCGGCGGCCGCGCTTTGGCGAAAAAACAAAGCACTGCTTCCCGTCGTCCTGCTCACCGCCCCGACCCTGCCCCCCTGTGAGGCCCTTCCGCCTTATCTGTTCGCAGGGCTGTACGCCGCCGTGCTGCTCTTTCACCTGCATCGGAGCGCCCGGGGCTGGCGGCTTGAAAAACGCGCGCTGCTTGCCAGCATTTCCCCATTTTCCATTAAGGAGGCGGTGGACTCCCTTTCCTCCGGGCTTTTGTTCTGCGAGGCCGACGGGAGCATTGTGCTGATCAATCGGAGGATGCAGGCGCTGATGGATCAGGTGTGCGGAAAGGTTCACACAAACGGCCGCAGCTTTCAGGAGCATGTTTGGGAAGATCGCCGGAAAATCGCCGCGGCTTCCGGAGAAACGGACGCACGAAAGGGCATAACGATCCGGCTGCCCGACGGTGAGGCATGGTGGTTTTCGGAATACCAAATCCATGTGGGCAAGCAGACCTATTTTCAGGTTTCGGCCTCGGACGTGAGCCGGCAGTGGCAGTTCATCGACGAGCTGGAGGCGCAAAACAAACGGCTGCTGGAGCGAAGCCAAAAGCTGCGCCGGTTCATTGACAACCTCTTTGAGATACGCCGCCATCAGGAAATCCTGCGGATGCGCAATAAGATCCACGACGTGCTGGGCCAGCATATCAGCCTTCTGGTCAGAAGGCTTGAGCAGGAAACGGACGTGTCGGGAGAAGAGCTGAGCACATGGATTGAGGAGCTCACCGCGCAGCTTTATACCAGGACGCCGCCCGATTCACAGGCGCGGCTGCGGGAGCTGAAAGAGGTTTTTCAGAGCATCGGCGTTACCCTTCGCCAAAGCGGAACCCTTCCCGCCGACCCGCCGCTGGCCGAAGTCTTTGTGTCGGTCATCCGTGAGGCCTCCACCAACGCGGTGCGCCACGGCCATGCCACAATCGTGGAGATCGACATGCGGGAAACGGAGGACGCCAATGTACTGACGGTGACGGACAACGGCGCTTTGGCCCCGGAGGGCGTCAGTCCGGGCGGCGGCATCCGCAGCATGGAATACAGCGCCGGAAGCGTCGGCGGTGAGCTGATTATCGAGACGCAGCCGCGGTTTTCCGTGACCGCCCATATCCCCAAAACCAAACTGCACGCGGAGGAGGAAGCCTTATGATACGAATCGGCATTGTGGACGATCACCAGTCCATCCGGGAGGCCTACCAAAAGGCCATTGAAGAAAGCGGAGAGTTTCGCGTTGTCGGCTCCATGTCCTCTGCGGCGCTTGCGGATCTGTGGTGCAAGGAATACCGGCCGGATATTCTGTTAATGGATATCTGCACCGAGGACGGCGCTTCCGGTCTGGACGCCACCCGACGGGTCAAGGAGACCAGCCCAAGGGTAAAGGTCATCGTCATGACCGGCTTTGAGGAAATCTCCTACATCCCCCGGGCAAAAGAGGCGGGAGCCGACGCCTTTGTCTACAAAAGCAAGAGCTTCGATTATCTCCTGCAGGTGATGCGCAGGGTGCTGGCGGGGGAAACGTCCTTCCCTGAGCCAAGAACCATACCGGTACCCAAGGGGGAAGCCCCTCTCACCGAACGGGAGATGGAGATTTTAAGGCTCCTGTGCAAAAACCGCTCCCGGTCGGAGATCGCGGAGACCCTCTACATCAGCGAAAGCACCGTCAAGCGCCATATCCGCCACATGATGGAGAAAACCGGCATGAACAGCACCGTCTCCCTGGCGGTGTATATGGTGTCCGGCGGCTGGATCAATCCGAATTTTTAAGCCCCGACAATCAAACAAAATAGCTGTAACTGTCCATTCGAGCCATTCGGCCTGCCCATGCAGGCCGGGCGGCTCTATTTTTTTTGTTTTTTTGCGAGATTTCTGAAAAGTTGACCCTTTTGGGCCATGCGCGAAAAAAATCAATCCTTTACAATGGGTATGAGGACGCAAATACCCGCTGCTTTACGCCATCATTTGACAAATAGAGAGGAGATAAGGAGTACATGGGACTTTTTGACAAGAAATACTGCGATATCTGCGGAGAAAAAATCGGCCTGCTGGGCAACCGCAAGCTGGCGGACGGCAATCTGTGCAAGGACTGCGCGAAAAAACTCTCTCCGTGGTTTGACGAGCGCCGCCAATCCACTGTGGAGCAGATTCAGGCGCAGCTGGCCTATCGGGAGGAAAACAAGGCGGCGGTAAACGCCTTCCGCGCCACCCGTACCTTTGGCGAGGAGGATTATCTGTATCTGGACGAGGACGCCCGAAAATTCCTGGTGACCCGCACCGGAAAAATCCAGACGGAAAACCCGGACGTGCTGGACTATTCCCAGGTGACCGACTGCCGGCTGGACGTGGACGAGGACAGAATCGAGGAAATGCGGGAGGACAAGGACGGCAACGAGGAGAGCTACAACCCGCCCCGGTACCGCTACAGCTATGATTTTTACATCGTCATCCGGGTCAGCCACCCGTGGTTTGACGACATGCGCTTTAAGCTAAACGCCCAAAGCGTGGAGTCGCGTCCCGCCAGCGGCGCCATTGCACACGCCTCCTCCGGGGTCCACAGTCCGGAGTACCGGCAGTATGAGGAGATGGGCAGAGAGATTAAGGAGGCGCTGATGGAAGCGCGCAAACAGG
>JAQWCP010000116.1 GCA_028705905.1 Oscillospiraceae bacterium | reverse complement strand
CGGGGTTCTTGCTTGACTGGGGACGGACTGTTACAAAAGGGGCAATTTTTATATGTGGTAGCAAAATGTTTACCGCAATTCGGACACTTTATCGTTTGCATATAGGCCTCCTGTTTTGTTTGACCCGGGAAGGCGGGCAGGAATTTGGGGACATGTGGCGTTGGATACGCCAAGGCCCGTTCCGATTGGAATCGGACATGTCTATCATACCTGCTTCTCAAAACCACGTCAACAAAATCAAGGAGAAATCGAAAATTTTTTGTTATGAAAGCTCAGGGCAGGGAAGAGGGAGCGCTTCTTGACCAAAAGGGGCTTTTCCATTAATATAGGAAAAAGCGGAACAAATTATGCTGCGTCTATGAGGAATGAGGCGGAAGGAGCGGGTCATATGAATATTCAGATTTTTGGGAAGAATAAATGTTTTGATACGAAAAAAGCACAGCGCTATTTTAAAGAACGGGGCATCAAGGTACAGATGATCGACCTACCCCGCTATGGGATGAGCCGGAAAGAGCTGGAGTCAGTGAAAGCGGCGGTGGGCGGCATAGAGAAGCTTGTTGACCCCAAAACGGAAGGCGCTGCCTTGTTACAGTACCTTGCCTATGAAACAGATCAGATTGAAAAACTGTTAGAGGAACCCAAATTGCTGCGTACCCCCATCGTGCGCAATGGGAAAAAGGCCACCGTGGGATACGATCCGGATATTTGGAAAACCTGGGAGTAGTGTATGATGTGTAAGGGAAAATGTTTCAAAATCTTTTCATTTTCTTCATGAAATGGTCATAAAAACAAGGTAAGATACTGCATGTAAATTAAGATTACGGATGAAGGAGTGACGCGACATGTATAATGGATATCCGTTTGACCATAGCGATGGAAATGAAGACCACATTCCGCTCGACAGCAGTCAATACCGGGTGGATCCGGTGTTCCACACGGCAGAAGCCAGTGATGGCGGGCCGGCCCGCCGAAACAAGAAGCGGAAAAAGTGGCTTGCGGTTATTCTGGCCTGCGTGGTGGTGCTGGGTGCTGCGGGCGGTGGGGTGGTCCATTCCATTATTCGGGGCAACCAAGGAAACAGCACAACATTACAGATGGGGCAGCGGGACCCCGTCCAGCTCAACACCACAAAGGTTGCAACAGGCGAGAAGATGACGCTGCCAGAGGTGTATGCCACATACGTCAATTCTACCGTGGGCATTTCTACGGAAGTGACAGGGACCAATGTTTTTGGGCAAAGGGTGTCCGGGGTTGCCACAGGTTCCGGATTCATTATCAGTGAAGATGGCTATATTTTGACAAATTACCATGTGGTGGAGGGCGCAAGCTCCATTCAGGTGACCATGTATGATGAAACGAAATACAGCGCAACGTTGGTTGGGTATGACGAGGACAATGACGTGGCGGTATTAAAACTGGAAGCCAAGGGGCTGAAACCGGTTGTACTGGGTGACTCTGAACAGATGAACGTGGGAGAAGCGGTGATGGCCATTGGCAATCCTTTGGGTGAATTGACCTTTACCTATACCCAAGGTGTCATCAGCGCCCTCAACCGTTCTGTGACGATTTCCGGGACACCTTACAATATGATTCAGACGGACTGCGCCATCAACGAAGGGAATTCCGGCGGGCCACTGTTTAACGAGTATGGAGAAGTCATCGGCATTGTTTCTGCCAAGTACGCCTCCAGTGAAATTGAGGGGCTGGGCTTTGCCATTCCAATCAATGATGTGCTGGATCTGGCGAAAGATATTTTGCAAAATGGCCGGGTCACAGGTCGGCCATCTATGGGGATCTCGGTATCTACCGTGACAGAGGCTGTGGCTCAACAGTATCATTTGCAGATGGGCGCCTGTGTCAATGAGGTACAGGCAGGCAGCTGCGCTGAAACAGCGGGATTGAAGCAAGGGGATATCATCACAGCCATTGGAGACACGAAAGTGACCACGGCTGATGAACTGGTCAGCGCAAAGAAGACATTTAAAGCAGGGGAGACCACAAACCTGACGATTTGGCGCAACGGGGAGACCTTGACCCTTTCGCTTACGTTTGATGAAGAGACCCAATCTACTGATACGACAAAAACGACAGAGACCACAGATGCCACAGGAAACGGCCAGCAAGGACAATTGCCGGGCGGGAATGGCGGCTACGATTATAATAATCCATACAGTGGATTTGGGTTCTAGAGGAAGGCATGTCTGTTCCATCCATCAAAAAAACTGCGGGAAAGATTTCCCGCAGTTTTTTTGATGCCTGTCATTTTGAAAGAGCCTCTTCCATTTGGTCCAGCAACGTGGAAAAGAGGGAGAGGGCGTGTTCGATGGGGGCCGGGGTGGTCATGTCCACACCGGCACCTTTGAGCAAGTCAATGGGATCTTTGGAACAGCCGCCCTGCAAGAAGGAAAGGTAATCCGCCGCGCCGTTTTCCTCCAAAATGCGCTGAGACAGCGCGATGGCTGCGGAAAAACCGGTTGCATATTGATAGACATAAAACGGCGTGTAAAAGTGGGGGATCCGGGCCCACTCCATTTCGATTCCGTCATCCAGTATGACATCAGGACCGAAATAAACCTGGTTTATCTTGCGATATACAGCACAAAGGCGCTCTGCCGTGAGAGATTCGCCAGCACGCAGCAACTCATGCACGGTTTGCTCGAATTCAGCAAACATGGTCTGACGGAAAACAGTGCCGCGAAACTCTTCCAAAAAGTGATTGATCAAATAGAGCCGCTGGGATTTTTCATCCACATGATCCAACAGATACCGGATCAAAAGAGATTCATTGCAGGTGGAGGCGACCTCTGCCACAAAGAGTTTGTAGCCGGCGTACTGGTATGGCTGGGCATGGTCAGAATAATAGGAATGGAGGGCGTGGCCCATTTCATGGGCCAACGTAAAGACGCCGTTTAAATCTTCCTTGTGGTTGAGTAATACATAGGGATGGACGCCATATGCGCCCCAGGAATATGCGCCGCCCCGCTTGCCCCGGTTTTCATACACATCGATCCAGCGGGTTTGGAATGCCTGACGCAATGTGTCCTGGTATGCGCTTCCCAAGGGGGCAAGGCCCTCGATCACCGTTTCCTTGGCCTTGTCAAAGGGAAATTCCATGGTGACATCCGGAACCATGGGAACGTATAAGTCATACATATGCAGCGCGTCTACCTGGAGCAACTCCTTGCGCAGGGCCACATATCGGTGCAACAGAGGCAAATGGGCGTTGACTGTCTTGACCAGGTTGTCATAGACGTCCAAGGGAACCCGGCTGTAAAACAGCGAAGCTTCCCGGGTGCTTTGAAACCCCCGTGCCCGGGCAAAGAAAAGGCTCTGTTTGATATTGGCAGAAAACGTAGTGGCCAGCGTGTTGCGATAGCTGCCATAAGTGGAAAACAGAGCTTCAAACGCCTCGCGGCGCACCCTGCGGCTTTGACTTTTCAGAAAGGGAACATAACGGACTTCTGTCAGTTCCACGGGATGCCCCTGTTCGTCTGTGATGGTGGGAAACTTCAAATCCGCATTTGTAAAGGCGCTGAAAATGTCGCTGGGGCTACCGGCCATTTCACCGGCGGAGGAGAGAAGCTGCTCCATCTGAGCAGAAAGAATATGAGCACGGTTGCGCACCACCTCTTCTATGGTGCGCCGGTATGGGGCGAGGTGCTCCGATTTTAAAAATGTCTGCAGTGTCTCTTCCGGGATGGACAGCAACTCCGGCTCCAGGAAAGCGGCCGTTTGGCTAAACTGAACGGACAGCCGGGTGGTGCGGTCAGAAAAATCCTGATACACGCTGTTGGCAGTGTCCTCATGAAGCTTTTGGTTGGCATAGACAATCAAACGCTCCAAGCGCTGCTCCAATGCAAATAAGGTTTGCAGACAATGGGCAATCTGCTGGGGCGACTGGGAAAGCGTGTTTACAAATTGAGGAGAGAAACGGGGGATCTCTTGCTCCACCGCCTGAAATTCCGCCAGAAAGGCGTCGTCAGTGGGATATAAATCTTCAATGGCCCAGCGGTCTTCCGCGGGAACATCCGCCCGGGCGCGCACAGTTTGGTCTGCCATAGAGGCCTCCCTTCCAGGTCTTGGGTTTTATACCGAAGCCGCATTATGAGGCGCGGCTATGCATGATTTGGCCGTTTATCACACTCATCATGTCCAAATCAGAGGATTTTAAATCGATGGTGTAAGGATTTAGTTTTTCATTGACAGTTTTCACAACATTTTCCATGTCCAGCGTCACATAGGCACGGTGCTGATACACATAGCTGGCGCTATGGATGGGGATGGTTTCAAAGGTCAGGTTCTCCATATCCAGGCCCAGGATCTGCTCCCCAAACCAAACAATGTTTTCCAGACGCAGATCAGTTTCCACATATTCGCTGAAAATAGAGGCAAATTCCTGGGCTTTTGTCACGTTGCCAAGCCGGAGCACCTTGGAAGCCAATGCAGAAAGGAAACCCTGCTGCGTCTCCATTCTGCCAAGGTCCTGGTTGGTATAAGCACTGCGGCAGCGTACCATCTCGAGGGCCTTCTGCCCGTCCAAATGCTGCATGCCCTCTTTCAAGTGGATATATAGGTTCTGGGCAGGGTCTTCATAATCCATGTCCACAGGGACATTGTAGTCGATGCCGCCCACAGCGTCGACAATGGCGACAAATGCTTGCAAATTGACCTTTACATAAAAATCAATGGGGATGCCAAGCATGTTGGACAATTCCTGTTCCAGGCCAGCAACGCCTTCTGAGGCGTGGACAGCGTTGATCCTTTTGTTGGCCCGGTCGGTTTCAATCATCGTGTCCCGGGGGATGCTGATGACATGCACCGCTTGGTGGATGGTATCATATGAGCCTACCATAATGGTGTCGGTATTTCCGCTTCCGTCGTCCATTCCGAAAATTAGGAACGTATAGACCCCTTCTTTTCGGACCAGTCCGGCCGTGGGGGCTTTTGTTGTATTTGGTTCCTCACCATCCACGGAAAGGGGGGCCGATTCCTGAACGGGGGCCGACGGCATCTCCATTTCCGGTGGACGAACCATGACTTTGTATGTACAAAATGCGCCCACAATCAACGCGGAGAGGATGACAACGAAAATATACAATCCTTTTAAGATACGTATGAAAATTGAGTTTCGTTTGTGCATGGTAATCGATCCTTCTTTTGCATTCATTTTCTGAAACACCCGACTGTCGCGGCAAGTTCAGTTGGAGTAAATTATATACACTTTGACATTATTTCACAAGAGGTGTTACAAAAAGTTTTCATTTGACAAAAACGGCAAGGAATTGTCCCGGGGAAATGGCATACAATATGGCACACAATGGTACGCAATCAGGCGATGGATGGACCAAAACATGCAATAATCTTGACAAGGAAAAATGAAACGCATATACTACAGATAACTCCAAAGATGGGAGATATTGGGTTGGTCTGGGTTTGTGCCATTTGGAGTGAAATGCGATAGAAATGAAAGGAATGGATTTGGATGAAAACAAAAAAATGGCTGTCCCTTTTGCTTGCATCCCTTATGATGCTTTCGGTACTTGCCGGCTGCGGCAATGGCACGCAGACGCCCTCTGCAGAGCCGTCTGTCACGCCCTCTGGTGTGCCCGCAGAAAGCGTAAGCCCCACAAGCGGACAGGAAAAAACGAAGATCAATCTTGCGTTGCTCTCTGGTCCCACCGGCGTGGG
>JAQWCP010000115.1 GCA_028705905.1 Oscillospiraceae bacterium | reverse complement strand
TTGCTCCGGCTCTGATGAAGAAATTTGGATATAAGAGTCCGATGCAGATTCCAAAGCTGGACAAGATTGTAGTCAACATTGGATGCGGCGAAGCGCGCGACAACGCGAAAGTGTTGGAGGCGGTTGTGAACGATTTGACTGCGATTACCGGACAGAAGGCAGTTGTCACTCTCGCGAAGAAGTCTGTTGCAAACTTCAAATTGAGAGAAGGCATGCCCATTGGTGCAAAGGTGACGCTGCGGGCAGACCGCATGTGGGAGTTTTTGGATCGCCTGTTCAATGTGGCCCTACCCCGCGTGCGTGACTTCAGAGGGATCAACCCCAATGGATTTGACGGCCGCGGCAACTACGCGCTGGGCATCCGGGAACAGCTGATTTTTCCGGAAATCGAATACGACAAAATTGATAAGATCCGCGGCATGAACATCGTCATTTGCACCACTGCAAATACCGATGAAGAAGCGAAGGAGTTGCTGACTATGGTGGGCGCGCCCTTCGTGAGAAGCTGAGGGAGGGTTGAAAAATGGCAAAAAAGGCAATGATTTTAAAGCAGCAGAGACAGCCGAAGTATTCTACCAGACGGTATAACCGCTGCAAGATCTGCGGCCGCCCTCATGCGTATCTGCGAGACTATGGCATCTGCCGTATCTGTTTCCGCGAGCTGGCTCATCAGGGTCAGATTCCCGGCGTCAGAAAAGCAAGCTGGTAAAATACCAAGCTGCCATATAGCCAAACGGATGGCACAAGTCAGATATGAAATTTGTTCTGATACCGTGCCACCTAGACAGGCTTCGGCCTGTAACCTTTTGAAGGAGGTCTCATTTAATGCATATTACCGATCCTGTTGCGGATATGTTGACCCGTATCCGCAATGCAAGTTCCGTGAAGCATGACACAGTGGATGTTCCTGCCTCTAAAATGAAAAAGTCCATTGCAGCTATTTTGCTGGAAGAAGGCTATATCAAAAACTATCAGATCGTGGATGATGGCACACAAGGCATCATTCGAATCGCACTGAAATACAATCATCCGGGTAAGGAACAGGTGATTACCGGCCTGCGTCGCGTATCGAAGCCTGGTCTCCGGGTATATGTGGGTGCAGAGGAGCTTCCCCGCGTGCTGCGCGGCCTCGGTATCGCGATCGTATCAACCTCCAAGGGCGTCATGACCGACAAGAAAGCGCGGGCAGCGCATGTTGGTGGTGAAGTCCTGGCGTTTGTGTGGTAAGGGGGAGTACTAAAATGTCAAGAATCGGAAGAATGCCCATTTCCGTCCCCGCGGGAGTGGAAGTAAAAATCGAAACGGGAAACCTTGTCACCGTAAAGGGACCGAAAGGGACGCTGAAGCAGCAACTTCATCCAGCGATGAACATTGCTGCAGATGGCCCGGTGGTCCACGTGGCGCGACCCAATGATCTGAAAGAGAACCGTGCCCTGCATGGTTTGACCCGTACGCTGCTGAACAATATGGTCATTGGCGTATCTGAAGGGTACAAGAAAGAGTTGGAGATCAACGGTGTTGGTTATAGAGCTGCAAAGCAGGGCAAGCAGCTGGTGCTGAATGTTGGATTCTCCCACCAAGTGACAATGGACGAGGTGGACGGGATTACAGTCGAGGTGCCAGCACCCAATAAAATTATCATCAGTGGCCCGGACAAACAGCAGGTGGGTCAATTTGCGGCAGAAGTACGCGAGAAGCGCCCGCCCGAACCCTATAAAGGGAAAGGCATCAAATATATTGACGAGGTCATCCGCCGCAAGGTTGGTAAGACCGGCGTGAAGAAATAAGAAGGAGGTGTGCCAATATGGTTAAGCGACCGAATACCAATGCACAGCGTTTAAAGCGTCACAAAAGAATACGGGCAAAGATTTCCGGCACGCCTGAGCGTCCGCGCCTGAATGTATTCCGCAGTGAAACCAATATTTATGCCCAAGTGATCGACGATGTAAACGGGGTCACTCTGGTATCCGCTTCCTCTTTGGAAAAAGAGTTTGACGGCAGAGGCAATAACAAAGAAGGCGCGAAAAAGGTTGGCCAAATGGTGGCAGCCCGCGCCCACGAAAAAGGGATCGAACATGTTGTGTTCGACCGCGGCGGCTATTTATACCACGGACGTGTGAAAGAGCTGGCTGAAGGCGCCCGTGAGGGCGGACTCGTGTTTTAAGGAGAGGAGGACAAATTATGGCGAGATTTGAAAGAGAGCCGAGCGAATTTGCAGAAAAAGTAGTCTCCTTAAACAGAGTTTCCAAGACTGTTAAAGGTGGCCGTATTTTTAAATTCGCAGCGTTGGTTGTTGTAGGCGATGAAAAGGGTAAAGTGGGCTTTGGCTTGGGCAAAGCATCGGAAGTGCCAGAAGCCATTCGGAAGGGCATTGAAGATGCCAAGAAGAACATGGTGAAGATCGCTCTTTCCGGCACCACGATTCCTCATGAAGTGATTGGTGAATTTGGTGCGGGCAAAGTACTGTTAAAGCCCGCTGCTCCTGGTACCGGCGTGATTGCCGGCGGCCCGGTGCGTGCTGTGCTGGAAGCAGCCGGCGTGAAAGACATCCGCACGAAGTGCCTGCGTTCGAACAACCCGCAGAACGTAGTCACTGCTACCATGGTTGGCCTGCGCTCCTTGAGAGGACCTGAGGAAGTGGCACGGGTTCGTGGCAAGCGCGTGGAAGAGATCCAAGGTTAGGAGGGCAACAAGTATGGCAAATCTCAAGATTAAGCTGGTAAAGAGCTTGAACGGCAGACTGGCAAAACACATTGCCACTGCCCATTCTCTCGGGCTGAAGAAAATTGGCAGCGAGACCGTACAGCCTGACACCCCTCAGACCCGTGGTAAAATTGCCCAGATTGGGTATTTACTGCAGGTTGCTGAGGAACAGTAAGGAGGTGCAACATGAATTTGCATGAAATCTCCCCTGCAGCAGGTTCCGTTCAGGAAGGAAAGCGCAAGGGGCGCGGCAAGGGCACAGGCAATGGCAAGACAGCCGGTCGTGGCCACAAGGGGCAAAAAGCTCGCAGTGGCGGCGGCGTAAGAATTGGTTTTGAAGGCGGTCAGATGCCTTTGGCACGCCGTCTGCCAAAACGTGGATTCCATAATATTTTTGCAAAACCTTATGAAACAATCAATCTGACGGCGTTGAACCGTTTTGACGACGGTGCTGTTGTGACCGAACAGGCATTATTGGAAACAGGTATTTTGTCCAAGTGCCAATATGGATACAAAGTACTGGGCAATGGTAAGCTGGAGAAAAAGGTTACCGTGCAAGCGTCTGCCTTTTCCGCATCTGCAAAGGAGAAAATTGAAGCGGCAGGCGGAAAGGCTGAGGTGGTTTAATTGATTCAGACCGTCCGTAACGCATGGAGGATCCCAGAACTGCGGAAAAAGATTCTCTTTACGCTGCTGATATTGCTCATTTACCGTTTGGGCAATGCGGTTCCGGTTCCTTTTGTGGATTTAAATGCGCTGGCAGGTTATTTTAACAGCGTAGGCAATACGGCTTTGGGCTTGCTCAATGCCATGTCCGGCGGTGCATTTTCACGAGCAACCATATTTGCATTGTCAATTCAACCGTATATCAACAGCTCCATCATCATTCAACTCCTGACAGTGGCCATTCCGGCCCTGGAACGGATGCAGAAAGATGGCGGCGAAGAAGGACGTAAAAAACTAGCAACAATTACCCGTTATACGACGGTTGCGATCGCACTGTTGCAGGGCTTTGGTTACTATGCTTTGATCAAAGGAAATGGCATGCTGACTGACACCTCCATTTGGGCAGCAATCGTAATTATTGCAACCTTTACAGCTGGCTCCGCGTTTTTGATGTGGTTGGGGGAGCAAGTCACGGAATTTGGCATCGGAAATGGTATTTCCATTATCTTGTTTGCCAGCATCGTGTCCAGAATGCCCTCCATGGTCTATTCTCTGTATATTGGTGTGAGAAACCATTACAGCGGGGTTGTGCTGGAAGAAGGTGCCAACAATATCAGTGCATTGGGATTGATCGGCATTATCATTGGTGTTTTGGCCATTGTGGTATTTATCGTGTATATTTCCAATGCGGAACGGCGGATTCCCATCCAGTATGCCAAACGTGTGGTTGGACGGAAGATGTATGGCGGCCAAAGCAGCCATCTGCCCATTAAAGTAAATATGGCCGGTGTCATGCCCATTATCTTTGCACAGGCCATTGCTTCTTTGCCGGCGACCATTGCGGCATTTTGCCCCACGCCGGTGCCGGGTACGTTTTGGGCTGGGTTTTTCGCGGTATTTCAACCGACATCCATTTTCTATATTATCGTTTATTTCCTGCTGATTTTGGCATTTAGTTATTTCTATGCCTCAATTCAGTTTAATCCCATTGAGATATCAAACAATCTGAAAAAGAATGGCGGATTTATCCCCGGATTCCGGCCGGGAAAACCAACAGCTGATTTTATTCGGAATGTATTGGGTAAAATTACATTGTTCGGTGCGATCTATCTGGCTGTTGTAGCCATTGTACCGATTGTTGCCGGAAACATCATCAGTGTGGCTTCCTTGTCTATTGGCGGAACGTCGATCATCATTGTCGTCGGTGTGGCGCTGGAAACAGTAAAGGCGCTGGAAGCGCAGATGCTGATGCGTCATTACAAAGGGTTCCTGGAATAAGGAGGTCAGTCAGTATGAAGCTGATTCTTTTGGGCGCGCCTGGCGCCGGGAAAGGCACACAGGCCGAAATTTTAAGCCGCATTTGCAAGATTCCACCCATCTCCACAGGCAATATCCTCCGGGCCGCCATGAAAAATGGCACCCCGGTGGGCCTGAAGGCGAAAGAATATATGGAAAACGGGAAGCTGGTTCCAGATGAAGTCATTATCGGCATCATCCAGGAACGGCTTTCGGAAAGCGACTGCAAAGACGGGTTCATTTTGGATGGGGTTCCCCGTACCATTGCCCAGGCGGAAGCGCTGGAGCAAGCCGGCATCACCTTTGATGCTGTGCTCTCCATCGAAATTTCCGATGGGGAGATCGAGGCCCGCATGACTGGGCGGCGCACCTGTCCGGATTGCGGTGCAACGTATCATGTTGAAAACAGTCCGCCGAAACAGGAGGGCATCTGCGACAAATGCGGTGCCGCCTTGATCCAGCGCAAAGACGATACGCCGGAAACGGTGAAATCCCGTCTGCAGGTGTATCACACAGAAACAGAACCGCTCAAGGGCTTTTATGAAGCCCGGGGGCTTCTGAAAATGGTTTCCAATCAATCGAGTATTGAAGCCACCACCCGCATGATTCTAGAAGCTCTGGGGATGAAAGTATGATTCCAATCAAGTCTCCAAGGGAAATTTCGCTTATGCGCCGTGCAGGGAGAATTACCGCGGCGGCCCGTGCGTTAGCGGGCAAAATGGTACTTCCCGGCGTGACAACCCGCGAAATTGACCAGGCGGTTTATCGCTTCATCAAGTCTCAGGGTGCAGTTCCATCCTTTCTCCATTACAACGGCTTCCCCGGCAGCATTTGTATTTCCGTGAACGATCAAGTGATTCACGGGATCCCAGGCAGTCGGCGGTTGCGGGAGGGCGACATTGTCAGCATTGATGTTGGCGCCTGTATAGAGGGATTTCATGGTGACTGTGCAGACACATTCCCATGCGGCCATGTGTCGGAAGAGGCGAAGCATTTGATCGCCGTGACAAGACAGAGTTTTTATGAAGGAATTGCATATG
>JAQWCP010000114.1 GCA_028705905.1 Oscillospiraceae bacterium | reverse complement strand
GTATGCCATTGTCAAAATACAAGACAATACCGATTATTTCAATAAAAATATAAAAAGAGAAAAGTACCAAAAGCAGAAGCAGGGACAGAAGGGTGGCTGGGGATTGCAATACCAGACAAAGTGTTTGATGGCTGAGAAGGGAAACGCCGGATAGCTGCAATGCATCTTGCAGCATTGCCCGAAAGAAAGGAAATACCACAATGGCCGATAATAGTTTATATAGAAGTTCAAATAAAAAAAGTGTACTCCAGTCCCATGCAATCAAACGGAAGGCGGAGCGGAACGTTTGTTTCATAGTGAATCCTCGGTGTATCAAGTATCATTTGTGAATGCAAATGCTTTATAATAGTATACCATAAAATCGGACAATGGAACAGAAAATCCAACAGGGCCTCTATAATGACATAAAAAAAGCTGCCTGGAGATTCCAGACAGCTTTTTTGGTATGTTATTTATGCAACAACTGCACCTTTGTTTTTGATTGCGCCAATCAGACAAAGAATGGGCAGAACAAACCCGATCAAAGATGTCCAAGCAAAACCAAACATGATGATGCTGACAATCTGAAGCAGGATGGTCAGAATTGCAAAGACCAAGCAGAGCGTGGCTCTCTCCGGCTTATTGCAGTTGACAATAAAGATAATGCCAGCTACTAGATTAATGACCCCAAAGATCACACCCACGATCAAAGCGGTGGTGGATTCAGAAGTGCTAACACCGTAGTCCGATGCCATGCCTGCTAACGCGCCAAGCACAGAGCCGCTCACTGCCAACATGATCAAGCTGATTCCAGAGAAGATGACGAACAAAATCCCGCAAACTTGTAAAAATCCTTTTCCTGGTGCTTTCATACACTAAAACTCCTTTCTTTTCCGTTCTTTTTTAGATTAATGTACACCGAAGGTACAAGTCTATATATAACATATTTTTCAAAATATGGCAATAGTTTGTTCATAGAAAATTCATAAAATATTTCTAAAATTATAAGTTTAGCAAAGAAAGGGAGGCCACAAAATGTGGCCTCCCTTTCTTTGCTGTATTCTGATTTGCAACAGGAAAAGAATCTTTTATTTAGAATGGTTTTTTTCATATAGAATACGCAGTCCATCTAAGAGAAGATGATCGTCACAAATGAGTTTGCGTTTGCAGTAAGGGGCCACTAGATGAACCAAACCGCCAGTGGCAACAACTGTGGTAGGCATACCCAAAAATTCCTCTACCCGGGCTGAAAGGCCATCTATCATGGCGGCATTTCCATATACAACACCGGACTGCATACAATTGACCGTATTGCTCCCCACAAACTGCTGCGGTTTTTCCAGATGAACATATGGAAGCTGTGCTGCCTGGGCAGAGAGCGCATCGATGGACAAACGCATACCAGGTATAATCATACCACCGATATAATTACCTTGGGGATCGATGACGGACAATGTTGTTGCAGTACCAAAGTCGTAGACAATGATTGGCTTGGGGTATTTTGCAACTGCGGCGACTGCCGCTAAAACCAGGTCACTTCCCAATTGAGCCGGGTCATCCGTTCGAATGTTCAGGCCGGTACGCAAGCCGGAACCCACAACTAGAATGGGTTTTCTGGTCAGTTGTTCCATCGTATGCTGCATAACAGCTTTTAATTCCGGGACGACGGAAGATACGATGCCACCTTCCATATCCCGTGGGTTGATTTGGTGATTTTCTAGAATTCCGCCGATGATAAAAGCAAATTCATCCGATGTGCGTTTGAAGTTCGTACTGATGCGGGCGGTGAACATAATTTTTTGTTTTTGGATTGCTCCGATGACAATATTTGTATTTCCAATGTCAATGGCGAGGATCATAGGTTATTCGGCTCCTTTTTCGGAAATAGTGCCGGTGATCAGAGTATCAGGGGTTCGAAGCAGCTTGAGCAGAGGGAGGCAAACCACCGGTGTTACCACGGCGGCAACAATGGCCTCTGGAACACCATTGGTTCCTACGACGCCCAGGACGACACCCAGAACGGCGTTTGCGGGAATTTCTTTGGCGACTGCGTAGGCGTTGCGGAACAGGACAAAGATCAGCCCCATGACCAGGATGGTGTTGGTGAATGCACCGAATATGCCAGCGAGTACCAAAGAGAGCGGCCGCAAAGTATTTTTCGCGTTACGGGATAGCTTTTGGAGTAATTGATATACATAATAGGGGACAATTCCCACCAAAATACGAGGAATGAAACAAATAACCAAAGCCCATAGGCTGCCATGTTCCAGACCGGGGACAGGAATGAAGGGAGAAAATGCAAAGGAAAGCAGGCTTGGGGTCATCGTATTGACCCAAAAGCTGCCAAGCCCGAAAAAGAAGCCTAAGACGGCGCCTTTTTTAGGACCAAACAGGATGGAGCCAATGATGACGGGAATGTGGATGATTGTGGCCTTGATGACAACCAGATTCAGAAATCCAATGGGGGTAAAGGTTAAGATCAGGATGATCGCCACAAAAATAGAGAGTAGCGCAATACTACGAGCGGTACTGTGGTTTGTCCCGGTGGAAAGATGTGATTGATTCAATTTTAAAACCTCCTGTTGCTATTCCAAAATAACGGATACAGCACATTTTTGTTTTATCTATGCCAGCGTCCTGTGGTCTGCTGTCCAAATTGGTACAACGGCACAAACTGTTCATAGACAAAGGTATTATACTGGGTTTCTTGTCGAAAGGCAACCAATTTTTTGCGTTTTCTTTGGAAAAATATTTACAATGTGCCAAGGCTTTGTTATACTAATGAATAAAAGAGGAAAGATAAAAACGGAAAGCTAACAGAAAATGAGGCGGTGACTATGCTAGAAGGGAAAACGGTTCTGCTTGGTATAACAGGCAGTATAGCGGCATACAAAGCGGCCGCTTTGGCGTCCGCTTTGAAAAAAGAGCGGTGTAATGTTCATGTGCTGATGACGCGAAATGCGATGGAGTTCATTTCTCCCCGCACGTTTGATACACTGACGGAGCATCGGACGCTTTTTGACACATTTGACCGAAGCTTTGAGTATAACGTAGAACATATTGCGTTGGCAAAACAGGCGGATCTAGTCATGATTGCGCCGGCCACGGCGAATGTGCTGGCAAAGCTCGCCAACGGAATTGCAGATGATATGTTGACCACAACCGTTCTGGCCTGCCGCTGTCCGAAATTGGCGGCCCCCGCCATGAACACCGGGATGTATGAAAACCCCGCCACTCAGGCGAACTTAGAACGGCTGCGTGTGTTTGGGTGGGAGATTGTAGAGCCGGCAGAGGGGCTTTTGGCCTGTGGCGATGTGGGCCTTGGCAAGATGCCGGAGCCAGAGCAGCTTTTGGAACGCATTAAGGCGTGCCTGCTGGGGGGAGAACGCCGGCGGGACATGGAAGGCATTCGGGTTTTGGTGACGGCTGGTCCCACGCAGGAAGCCATTGACCCCGTGCGGTATATTACAAATTATTCCACCGGGAAGATGGGATATTCCATTGCGGAAGCGGCTGCAAAACGTGGTGCTGTGGTGACACTCGTCACGGGGAAGACGAGTTTGAAAACATCTGCTTCTTTGGAACGAATTGACGTTGTATCGGCGCAGGATATGTTTGATGCAGTGACAAGCCGGAGTGCACAACAGGATATCATCATCAAAGCGGCAGCTGTGGCAGATTACCGTCCAGCGGAAGTGGCAAATGATAAATTAAAAAAGAAGGACGGTGAAATGTTCATTTCACTGGTGCGCAATCCAGACATTTTGCAGTATTTGGGGGAGCACAGGCCAAAAGGACAGTACCTTTGTGGATTTTCTATGGAAACTAAGGATATGGTCGAAAATTCCAGAAAAAAGCTGGAAAAAAAGAAGATTCAAATGATTGCAGCCAATAATTTGAAAGAGTCTGGCGCCGGATTTGGTGTAGATACCAATGTGTTGACACTGATTACAAAAGAGCGGAAGCAAGAGCTGCCACTCCTGTCCAAGGATGCTGTGTCAGATATTCTGCTGGACGAAATTTTAAAGCATCGGGCAGAAATTGATGAATAGAGAAGGAGCAGCATAGTGACGATTCAAGCGGTACATGCGGTTTACTTTAGTGCCACTGGCACAACGCGGCGGGTTGTAGAGGCAGTTGCAAATAGCCTGGGAGAACTGCTCTCGAAACCTGTAATTGTCTGGGATTTTACATTGCCGGCGCAGAGGGAACAGACCCTTTGCTTTGGGGCGGGCGATTTGGTTATTTTTGGGACGCCGGTCTATGCAGGGCGGGTCCCCAATATACTGGTACCTTATATTCAGGAAAAGGTAAAAGGGAATGGTGCACTGGCCGTCCCAATGGTTGTATATGGAAATCGGAATTATGATGATGCGCTGATTGAGCTACGGGATCTGCTGGAGTCAGATGAATTTCGCACCATCGCGGCAGGTGCTTTTATTGGCGAACTCTCCTTCTCTTACGAGCTGGGTAAAGGGCGACCAGATGAGAAAGATTTAGAGCTGACCGGCCAGTTTGCAAAGAAGGTGGCGGAACAGGTGCAACGGATGGAGTCCGCACCAAAACATCCGGTTCCCGTGAACGGGCAGACTCCTTTGCGCCCCCATTATGTGCCACAAGACCGCAATGGAAGCAAAGTGAACATTCTAAAAGTACACCCAGAGACGAGAGATACTTGTACACAGTGCGGTCTTTGTGCCTCTGTCTGCCCGATGGGCTCTATTAGTCAGTTAGATGCGTTTGAGATGGTTGGGATTTGCATCAAATGCGGTGCCTGCGTCAAACAATGCCCTGTTGGCGCAAAATATTATGCCGATGAGCGGTACTTGTATCATCAGCATGAATTGGAAGAGATGTTTGCCCGGCGTGCAGAACCGGAGTTATTTTAAAAAACAAGGAGCCCCTATGAACAGCACCCCAATCGTTATTCAGTATATCATACTGTCTAACTTTTGGGGGCACTTCACTACCAGAGGCTCCTTGTTTTTTCATTTCTAAGGAATGACATAGAACAAAACAGAGAGATAATGCAGCAAGCTGGCAGTGAATACAAAAATGTGCCAGATAGAATGCATATATTTTTTATGTTTTTGCCTGTAAAAGAGGATGCCAACTGTATAAAGCACACCGCCAGCCACCAAAAGGATGGTTCCCGTTGTACCCAACGCCAAGATGACAGGTTTTATGACGATGACAATGCACCAGCCCATCACGATGTAGCAAATCATGGAAAATCGTTTGAACCGTTCTAAATTGACCGCGTTGAGGATCATACCCAAGATGGTCATACCCCAGAGGATGCAGAAGATGACAAGTCCCCATGTGTTTCCCAACGTCAGGAGCAGATAAGGCGTGTATGTACCTGCGATCAAAAGAAAAATGGTGCAGTGGTCAAAAATACGAAAAATCCGTTTGGCGGCTTCGTTTGTCAAACTGTGGTATAATGTGGACATTGTATAGAGAATGATGAGAGAAGCCCCATAGATTGCAGCACTGGCAATGGCAACTGCGCCGCCGCCCAGCGCAGCTTTTATAATGAGGATGACGCAACCTACGATGGAGCATAGTGCGCCAACTCCGTGGGTGATTGAATTGAAAATTTCTTCTCCTACAGAGTAAGAGGGGATAAGTGATTTTTTCATGGTTTCTTCCTTCTAACTTGGGTAAATAAGATCATGATTCAATTGCTTTTTGCACACCAATTCCTATCAGACCGGGGCCGGTATGCACCACAAGAGCGGGGCTGACA
>JAQWCP010000113.1 GCA_028705905.1 Oscillospiraceae bacterium | reverse complement strand
CCGGACACCCCGCAAGACCCCGTTTGCAGATGAGGAAAATGGAGATGGAAAACCCCAAAACTCCGCCCATGTTCTGCATGCTGCTGCGAAAGCACTTGCTGGGTGGGCGCATTTGCAATCTGGTTCAGCCGCCCATGGAGCGGGTGGTAACCATTACCATAGAGGCCATGGACGAAATGGGAGAGTACCAAGAGAAGCATCTGGTTTTGGAGGCCATGGGTAGGCATTCCAACTTGATTCTGGTGAATGCCGACGGGCGGATTGTGGACTGCATACGCCGGGTGGACATGGAGATGTCACCCAAACGGCAGGTACTGCCGGGGCTTTATTACCACTTGCCCCCCGCCCAGGAGAAGCAAAACCCCCTGGCTATGACGGAAGAGGCGCTGCGGGCGGTGCTGGACCAGGCGCCGCCGGAACAAAAGGTGGTGGATGCGCTGCTGTCGTCTTTGGGGGGGCTGTCACCGTTTTTGTGCAGAGAGGTAGCTTACCGCGCGGCGGGGGATACGGAGATCCGCCTGTGTCATGTGGATCACGATGCCCTTTTGTCGGTTTTGACCCAGCTGCTTGCCCAGGTGGAGCGGGCGGAGTTTATTCCCTATATGCTTCTTCTGGACGGGCAGCCAAAAGATTTTACCTGCATCCGGCCCCGTCAATATGAGGGATATCTTACCCTGCGGGAAGAGAGCAGTTTTTCCGCCCTGTTGGATTCGTTCTATGCGCTGCGGGAGACACGGGAACGGATTGCGGCAAAGAGCAGCGACTTGCGCCGCAGCGCCACTTCTGCAAAGGAGCGGGCCCTGCGAAAAGTGGCGGCCCAGAAAAAGGAACTGGAAGATGCCATGGGGCGGGATACATTCCGCATTTGGGGTGATTTGATTACATCCAATTTCCATCAGATCAAAAAAGGAAGGGCGTCTTTCGTTACACCCGATTATTATCAGGAAGATTGTCCGGATGTTACCATCCCGCTGGATCCGCTTTTGACGCCACAGCAAAACGCGGCCCGGTATTACAAGCGGTACCAAAAGGCAAAAACAGCCGCCCAGGTGCTGACAGAACAGATCAGACGGGGAGAGGCGGATCTTGTCTATTTGGACAGCGTGCTGGAAGCATTGTCGAAAGCGGAGCGGGAACAGGATTTGCAGGAGATCCGCACCGAGCTGCTGGAAGGCGGATATATCAAGCACCGGGGCAAGCCCCAGAAAGGGAAAAAACCGGCGCCTGTGCGGCCCCTGGCGTTTCGATCTTCCACCGGGCGCTCTATTTTGGTGGGAAAGAACAACACCCAGAACGATCAATTGACCTTGAAAACCGCATTCAAAAGTGACTTGTGGTTCCATGTGCAGAAACGGCCCGGCTCCCACGTCATTTTACAATGTGAGGGGCAGCAGCCGGACGAACAGAGTATATTGGAAGCCGCCCAGCTGGCGGCGTATTTCTCCAGCGCCCGGGAAGGGGACAACGTCCCGGTAGATTATACCCAAGTGCGACATGTGAAAAAACCAAGCGGCGCCCGGCCGGGTATGGTGATTTACGAAACCTACGAGACAGTGTATGTCACACCGGATCAGGCACAGGTGAATGCTTTGCAGGAACAAAAGAGGATGTGAGACGATGGCAGCATGTTTATTTGTAGGGGTGGGCGGCTTTTTTGGCTCTGTCTGCCGGTATCTGTGCGGACTGATCCCCCTTGCCGGGAGTTTTCCTTTGGTGACGCTGCTGATCAATTTTGCAGGCTCCATGCTGATTGGTGTGGTGACTGCGGCAGCCGGGCAATGGATATCACCCAATTTGCTACTATTCCTTAAAACTGGCGTATGCGGTGGGTTTACCACCTTTTCTACGTTTTCGTTGGAAACATTCCACCTATTTGGAGATGGTCGGCCATTTCTGGCCCTTTTGTATGCGGTGCTAAGTTTGCTGTTGTGCCTGTTTGGGGTTTTCCTAGGGAGCTTGATTGGGAAGACGGTTTTGGCGTAGAAAGGGCCTGCATTGCGTGGCCTTGTGGGACAAGCGATCAAAAAAGCTGCCGCAACTCCTTGTTGCGGCAGCTTTTCATTTTATTATTTAGTTCTGATGGTCCACTTTATACATATGTGCCACCAAATCGATCATCTTGCTGGCGTAGCCCATTTCGTTGTCGTACCAGGCAACGAGCTTCACAAATGTGTCGGACAGGGCGATGCCGGAAGAGGCATCGAAAATGCAGGTGCGGGGGTCGCTGATAAAGTCCGAAGAGACCAGCGGTTCGTCAGTATACCCCATAATGCCTTTCATCTCGTTGTCACACGCCTTGCGGATGGTGGCGCAGATTTCGTCATAAGAAGTGGGGCGCGACAGACGCGCAGTTAAATCCACCACGGAGACATCCAGCGTGGGAACACGGAACGACATGCCCGTGAGCTTTCCTTTCAGGCTGGGGATGACCTTTGCAACGGCTTTGGCCGCGCCGGTGCTGGAAGGAATGATGTTGCCGGAAGCAGCTCTGCCGGCTCGCCAGTCGCGTTTAGAAGAACCGTCCACCGATTTTTGAGTGGCTGTGATGGAGTGGATCGTGGTCATCAGGCCTTCGGTAATGCCAAAATTGTCATCGATCACTTTGGCAAGAGGGGCCAGGCAGTTGGTGGTGCAGGAAGCGCTGGAGATGACATCCATGGAGGTGGTGTAGGTGTCCTCATTGACGCCCATGACAAACATAGGCGCGTCTGCGGAGGGGGCGGAGATTAATACCTTTTTTGCACCCGCTTTTAAATGCATGGAGGCCTCCTCCAATTTGGTGAATTTGCCGGTGCATTCAATGACATATTCCACACCATATTTAGCCCAATCCAGGTTGGACGGATCCGATTCATGGACAATGGGGATCTTTTTCCCATTGACAATCACCCCGTCTTCCACTGGGGTGATCTCTCCATTGAATCGCCCGTGTACGCTGTCATACCGCAGCAAATATGCCAGGTATTCCGGTACTGTGTTGGGGTTGTTGATGCAAACAAATTCAATATCCTCGCGGTTGATGCCCGAGCGGAAAACCAGACGGCCGATACGCCCGAACCCGTTAATGCCTACTTTAATACTCATTATGATCTACCTCCATCTTTTTTTCTTCACTGGCTCCTTATTATATACCAAGCAGTTTGAATTTAAAAGCCTTTTCGTCTTTTATTTTCCGTCAAAAAAGAAAAAATACTCACAAATTTCGTCAATTTTGTGATTCGGTCACAGAAGAAACGAAAGGGAAGATGGTATTATGATAAGGAAAAATTATTTGAAAGGGGTTTTTGAAATGAGTCAGGGACAGAAATTTTACGTATGTAAGCATTGCCATAAAATCATTGGCATCATACAGGAATCTCCTGTGGACACCATTTGCTGTGGAGAAGCAATGCAGGTTCTCGTTCCCAATACTGTAGAGGCCTCCAACGAAAAGCATTTACCGGTTGTTGCGGTGGAAGGCAATCTGGTTAAGGTGCAAGTGGGAAGCACAGAACACCCCATGTTGCCGGAACATTTCATTCAGTGGATTTATCTGGAGACAAAAGAGGGCGGCCAGAGAAAGTCTTTACAGCCCAATGCAAAACCAGAGGCTGTGTTTGCCCTGCAGGACGACGAGGCGATTGCTGTTTACGCATATTGCAATCTCCATGGACTGTGGAAGACAGACCTGTAATTTTCGTAGTTTGTTTCCAATACGCCGGTGGCCAAAGCTGCCGGCGTATTTTGTATTTGTGGCCAGAGAGACTGGTTGACAGGAGCAGAAGAAACAGTTAGAATATCGCATATGTGCAGAAAATGGGAGGAGTAACGACAATGAGTAAGACACGGATCCCTGCAGGGTATGCATCCAGCCTGACATTGTATGAGACACAGATGGCCATTGGAATATTGAAACGGAGATTAGAGGATGGATTGTGTGCAGCCCTTAATTTAAAACGGGTGTCCGCGCCGCTGTTTGTCGATCCTTCCACCGGGCTGAACGACAACCTAAACGGCGTGGAACGCCCGGTGCAGTTTGATAGCTTGGAAACGGGTGCCATTTCCGAAGTGGTTCACTCCCTTGCCAAGTGGAAACGAATGGCCCTTTATCGCTATGGATTCCCAGTGGGACAAGGGCTTTACACGGATATGAACGCCATCCGGCGTGATGAAGAGATGGACAATCTTCATTCCATGTATGTGGATCAGTGGGATTGGGAGAAAGTGATCTCCCCAGAAGACCGGAAGATAGAATATTTAAAGGATACTGTAACTCAGATTACAGATGTCATTTGCGATACGTTGGATCAGGTAAAAGCAATCTATCCTCAGATCCCTGTTACATTAAACAGAACGGTTTCTTTCATCACCGCTCAGGAACTGGAAGATTTATACCCAACCCAGTCACCCAAGGAACGGGAGAATATCTATACAAAAGAACGGGGAACGGTGTTTATCTCCCAGATTGGGGGCGCATTGCGGTCGGGGCGTCCCCATGACGGCAGAGCACCGGATTATGACGACTGGACGCTCAACGGCGATCTGTTGTTCTGGTGCGCCCCTCTGGAATGTGCATTGGAAGTGTCTTCCATGGGCATTCGGGTGGACCAGGACGCAATGGACCGTCAGCTGACACTGGCCGGATGCGATGAAAGAAGGGCGTTGCCCTTTCACCAGAAGGTGTTGTCGGGGGAGCTGCCGCTGACCATGGGCGGTGGCATTGGGCAATCTCGAATCAGCATGCTGCTATTGGGAAAAGCGCACATTGGGGAAGTACAAGCTTCCGTTTGGGACGACAAGACCATCGCCGCCTGCGAAGCAGCCGACGTGGTTTTGTTGTGATGGAACAAGTTTGATGCAAACAGGCGCCGCCGGAACGAGCTGAAGCGGCTCATTTCCGGCGGGGCCTGTTGCGCTGGCTATATTAGGATATACGCGCCAAATGCGTTTTTTTTTAAAATAAACCTTGACCGGGGGCTGGACGGTATGATAAAATACCTGTACCTGTCGGAAAAGGCTTTCTTTTTTTGCCTATTTTTCGGTGGTTATGCAAAAAGAGACCGTTTGCCGGATAGGGAGGCAATAGGAGGAGGCGTTGGCCTGTTCCAAATATAAAAGGAGGTGCCGTTAAGTATGCGGGTAAAGATCACCCTAAGATGTTCCGAGTGCAAACAAAGGAACTACAACACAATGAAGAATAAGAAAAATGACCCTGATCGTTTGACCATGAACAAGTATTGCCCTTTCTGTAGAAAGCATACCGTTCACAACGAAACAAAGTGAGTACAGGTACCATGTTAAGAGAAAGGATGCGCTTCGATGGCTGAAAACCCCAAGAAAGAAGTAACAACAGGTGAATCTTCTGAAGTTTCCAAAA
The DNA here is from genome assembly GCA_028705905.1 of Oscillospiraceae bacterium. GTDB lineage: Bacteria > Bacillota > Clostridia > Oscillospirales > Oscillospiraceae > RGIG529. The sequence goes on along the minus strand of JAQWCP010000113.1, from coordinate 375 downwards.
AGCAGAAGAAGGCACCTGTGAAAAAGAAGCCGAATTTCTTCGTACGGGCTGGTCGCGGCATAAGCCGTTGGTTCCGGGAGATGCGGAGCGAATTAAAAAAGGTACAGTGGCCTTCCACCAAGCAAACAGTGAACCATACGGCAACCGTCATTGCCTGTGTCGTTGTCGTGGGTGTGTTTATCTGGGTCTTCGACTGGTTGGCGGCCGGCGGTGCCAAAGCATTGATCGCTTTGGCACAAGGATAGGGGCGCTGTCATGGCTGAGAGTGCAAAATGGTATGTAGTGCATACGTATTCCGGATAGGAGAATACCGTTGCCGCTACAATTGAAAAGCATGTAGAGAACCGGAAACTGCACGATTTAATTGAATCTGTA
>JAQWCP010000004.1 GCA_028705905.1 Oscillospiraceae bacterium | reverse complement strand
CTCTCTCTGGAAAAGCTGGAGGCCATGACCTGTGTCTGTTCCGTTGGACTGGATATGATTGCCGTGCCGGGAGACACCACGGCATCCACCATTTCCGCCATCATTGCCGACGAATCGGCCATTGGCGTGGTGAACCAGAAAACCACGGCGGTGCGCCTTATCCCCGCGCCGGGCAAGAAGGTGGGCGACCGGGTGGAGTTTGGCGGCCTTTTGGGAAGCGCACCCGTGATGGCAGTTCGTAGCCCATCCAGCGAGGCGTTCATCCGGCGGGGCGGCCGGATTCCTGCACCACTCCACAGCTTGCGCAACTAGAATGGAAAAGAGCTCTTGTAACGAACAAGAGCTCTTTTTTGTCAATCTTGTCAAGGGGAATGATAAGAAAGGTTCATAGGGGGCTGGGCTTGGAAATGGAGCATAAAGACCCCCTGTTTGAAAAACAGGGGGTCTTTATGCTATGTGGGACCTAAGCTTCCATATGCTTGCCCAAAAAGCCTGCGACGGTTTGCGCCAGTTTATATTCCGTTTCTCCATAAGGGAGGGAGCCGGTGACAAAAATGACACTGCCCAAAACATCCCCTTCCGACAAAATTGGTGCGGCCACATCGATGGTGAACCGTTCACTGTCGGAGGAGAGGGGAATGGGGGTTTCTTCCACGCGCCGGAGGAAAACTTGTCGCTTTTCCATGATTTGCTCCAACGGATCGGAAATGCGTCTTCCGCTCAGCTCCCGTTTAGAGACGCCGGCGGAGGCGATGACAGTATCCCGATCTGTCACGGCGACCACATGGCCTGTGGTCTTATTCAGCGTTTCGCAAAGCTGAGAGGAAAAGTCGGACAGACCGCTCATCAGAGAATATTTTTTAAAGATGACCTCGCCATCTTTGTCAGTGTAAATTTCCAGTGGGTCACCCTCCCGGATTCGCATTGTTTTGCGAATTTCCTTTGGAATCACAACGCGACCCAAATCGTCGATGCGGCGTACGATACCCGTAGCTTTCATATATCCAAACTCCTTATCTTCGTTTTGGTTTGCTTCCCTATTGTCTGCATTTTGTGGAGAAATATGCAAGCTCAACAAAGAGAAACGGACGGAAATGAAAATTCCAATAAGATGAGAGAACATGACGTTTTTGCCCATGTAACCCAAGATAGATTGCTGTCATATAAAAAAGAAATGGAAGAAACGGGGGCCTTTTGCCAGATAAAAAGGAAGGGGAGAAAGAAAGGCTGGCATTTCTATTGCCAAAAAAGCAAAACTCTGATAAAATAAAGGGCCAGATGTCAAAAACGCTCATTTAGCAAGGCGACCGGGCGTGATATGAAAGGACGGAAAGGATTACATGAAGAAAGAATCCGCAGCCGTAAAAAAGGACGATATCGTATTTCATAGAATTTTAATTTTATTCCTTGTCTCTTTTGTGTTGGAGATTGCGTTTTTGTTCTTGAACCGGCTCTATTTGTATGCAGGTACTTTTACAATGGCGCATGCCATTGTGGGCGTTGTACAGTACATTGCCATTGGCGCATTTGTGGTTGGCGTCATTTTGATGATCGTTTTGTGGAAAAAGGAAATGGCCCGCTACGGCGCGTTTGTCGGGGTGGCCGGGGTATTGGCGTTTGCCGCTTGCCGGTTTATGGAGTTCTTTTACCCCCATGGCGCAAAATATCTTTGTTATATTGTCCCCCTGGTGCTGGTGCTTGGCTTGATCTACTATATTTATCAAAAAGAATTTTTCGTTTCTGCTGTCATCGGCACAGTGGCTTTGATGGATTTATGGGCGGCCCGCAGGGTGGTGGGAAACCTGAAGTGGATGGGCGTTCTCTGGGCCCTTGCCATTGGGATTGCCCTTTTGCTGATCTTGTGTGCCATTTCTGCGTGGCGGCTCAGCAAGACATATGGGCGGGCCAAATTGTTCGGGAAGCCCTTTGTGTTGCTGTCGAAGAACACAAAATATCCACCCCTTTACGCCTCTTGCATCATTGGCGTCATCTCTGTGTTTGCGCCGCTGCTGCTGGGCGCAACAGCGGCATACTTCCTCATGTTTTTCATTGGAGCATACTTACTGGTTTTGGCGGTGTACTACAAAACGAAATTGATGTGACAAAAAAGCGTCCAGCCCCGCGGGGCTGGACGCTTTTGACGTTTCAAAGAGACCTATTTTCGTTCTGGTTGAAACAGGAGCTATCCTCAACTGAATTTATACACTTTTCTGGCCAGCCGGTAGGCAGAAATGCAAAGCTTCCGGCCGGGAGGGCCAGGCAGCCGCAAGGGGGCGTTTAAGCTCCAGTACCGCAATTTACGATGCAAAGAAGGATCCAGCTCTTTGACATAGTTCCAAAGCTCCTTTTTTGCTTGCAGCGCCTCTTTGCTGCCGTCCAGCATCAGCAAAATGGAAGAAATGGCCATCATCATGGAAACATACCGGAACATGTACTTGGCCAACTTTGGATATTTCTTTTCCACTTCATGGAGATCCTGGCAATCTAAAATAATCTTTGTCACCCGGAGCTGCTGATCGATGCGGGTAAGCATCACTTTTTCGTTGACAGACTGGTCGGCCCGGCCGATGAAGTAACGATACAGATCCACATTCATGTAATAAATACTTGCCACATAGGGGAGCGGCTGATATACAAAGATATTATCCACATAGAATGTATGTTTGGGCAGTTCCAGACCGCAGTCTCGCAACAGCTGGGTCCGATATACCACGGAGTGCATCAGGATGTACTGGGAGATTTTGAAATGGCCCACATCGTTCCAGGTAAACACCTGGTTTTCCGGCAGGACATTTTTATATTGCATGGTAAAATGGGTATTGTCCTCCACGTGCTCATATACATAATTACAAAGCATCAGATCAAGGGGCTTGTCTCCTTGTGATAAAATGGAAAGCTGACGCAGCACCTGTTTCATTGCCGGGACGTCTACCCAGTCATCAGAATCCACTACCTTATAATACATCCCTTTGGCATTCCGAATGCCTTGATTGACCCCTTCTCCGTGTCCGCCGTTCTCCTGGTGGATCACCCGGATGATGTCAGGATAATTGCGTGCATATTCGTCGGCAATTTCTCCTGTGTTATCTTTTGAACCGTCGTTGACCAAAATGATTTCGATATCTGCCTCTGCGCCACCTTCCAGCAGTGTGTCGATACAATGCCTCATATAGGACGCAGAGTTGTAGCAAGGCACTGCAAATGTAATCAATTTCATATCTTCTTGTTCTCCTGTTCTTTCAGCAAACGGTCTGAGAGGGAAAGCGCCTGGGCCACAATGGCATCCATATTGTAATACCGATATTCTGCCAAGCGGCCCAGAAGATGAAGGTTGGGCGTTTTTGCAGCAAGTGCCCGGTACTGTTCATACTGTTCCAGATTTTGGGGATTTAAAATGGCGTAATAGGGAATTTCCGCATTTTGCCCAGTGTACGCCCTGGAGTATTCCTTGACAATGGTCGTTTTCCCCTCCAAGACTTGCCCTGTTAAGTGTTTGAATTCCGTGATCCTGGTATAAGGCTCGCTGACAGTGTAGTTCACCGTGCCATGGGTTTGATAGAACGTCTGGGGATGGGTTTCAAAGACGAAGTCTAAGGTCCGGTAGGGGAGCTGGCCGAATGCGTGATCAAACAGAGCGTCCACGGCGCCTGTATAGATCACAGGGCCGGGGAAGGGCACGCCGTCCAGCAAAACCGTTTCCCCCTGAATTTGGAGCCGCGTTTTTGCGTCGATTCCAGTTTCCACTGTAATATTGGGATGATCCAACATGGCTTCAAACAGCTTGGTATAGCCTGCTTCCGGCATGCCTTGATACATGTCCTGAAAATATCGGTCATCTCTGGAGAGCAGCGCCGGTACCCGGGCCGTGACGGATGGATCAATTTCATCCGGGGCAGTGCCCCACTGCTTTTGGGTGTAGTAGACGAAAACGTTTTGATACACATATTCGGCAAGGGCTTTCAGGTCTGCATCCGGGTTTCTGCGCAGCTCTAAAATCGTCACCTTCCGGCCTGCGCCATATGTATCCATCAATTTTTGCTCCAGCAGGGCGGCCTGTGCCGGAGGAAACGCTGCATGCAGTGAATGGAAATTAAATGGGATGGGTAGGAGCTGGCCGTGTATGGCGCCCACTACTTTATGCTGATAGTTGCGCCAGCGGGTGAACTGGGATAAATAGTCATACACCCGCTTGTCGTTGGTGTGAAAGATATGAGGGCCATATTGGTGGATAAACAGCCCTTCTTTATCATAACAGTCATATGCATTGCCGCCAATGTGGTCCCGTTGTTCTAAAACGAGCACCTGGTGGCCACCACGAGAAGCCAGCTCCCGCGCGGCGACGGCGCCTGCGAAGCCGGCACCGACAACGAGACAGTCGAAGCTGCCTTGATGTTTCATAATATCCGTTCCTTTCCCCTCTTGGGTGTGTTTCCTTCCATTATAGACGATATACCCCCAGAATACAAAACAATTCTTGCTTTTTTTCATAAAAGATTTGTCACAATTTATCTTGGTCTCAAAGGAGCCGTACGGATCTGAAATTGGGAGCGGAGCAGCATCCAATTCCCGGGAAATGGACGCATAAGATTCCAATATCCTGCGCCGTACAGCCCATATTCTGTGATCAGATTGCATTTTGCCAAGATGCTCCGTACATCTTCAAACCAAACCTCGTGATCTGTGCCGTTGGGACTGCGATAGGTAAAATAAGGCGCTTGGGCACTCTCATCAAAGGAGATGGTGGCGCCGTTGGCAAACGCCAACTGCACGGCCCGCACGTTGGAGATGGACTGGGCTTTTGTTTGGCCTTCCACATAAGGCAGCGGCCAGTCGTATCCATAATTGGGAATGCCCAGGAGGATTTTTTCCTGGGGAATCCGGGTGAGCGCATATTCCACCACCTGGCGCACATTGGAAATGGGCGCCACCGCCATGGGCGGCCCATAGGTATAGCCCCACTCATATGTCATCAGCAGGACGGCGTCCGCCGCTTGGCCCAGAGCCTTGTAGTCATGTCCTTCATAAAGAAGGCCGGCTTGCTCGTCAGATGTTTTGGGCGCCAGGGCCACGACGACCGGATATCCATAAGGTGCCAGTGTGTCATGCAGTGCCTGGATGAATGCGGCATAAGGTGCGGCATTTTCCTTGCCTAAAAATTCAAAGTCTACGTCGATGCCCTGGTATCCCTTTGCCAAGATCAGCGCCAGCACTTCCTCCAGGAAGGATTGCTGTAGCTCGGGTTGGTTTAAGAGCATACTGGCACGCTCGGTGCTGAATGTCTCGTCTTCCGTCAGAGAGGAGAGGTGCATCAAGGGCTGCACCGCATGGATGCGGGCGGCAGAGAGCAGTGCCTCGTCTTGGAGAGGCAAGAGGTGGCCTGTACTGGAAATGCCATAGGTGAAAGGCATCAGGCCTGTTAGAAACGGGAGGACCTGGCTCAAAAGGGAGGGAGAGATGAACGGGTACGCATACCCACCCACGAAAAGTGGCTGGGTGGGTGTGTCCGTATAGGAGATCACCAGCGTTTGACCGGGCCAGAGATTGGGCCGGCCGCCCAAAATGAAATTGTTCTGGAACAGCGTCCGGCGAGAAATGCCATATTGTCGGGCGATGGAGGAGAGTGTTTCACCCAGCCCCACCAGATGCGTCTTTGTGGGAAACAGGATCAGAAGCGCTTGCCCCACAGACAAGTGATTTCCATCTTCCAGGCCGTTGTTGATGCGCAGCTGCTCAAGAGAAACGCCGTATTCTAAGGCAATGGAGTAGACAGTTTCTCCGGGAGAGACCACATGAATGACCATAAAAACCTCCTTATGACAAAGCAAACAACAGCCTCAAATTACAGAAAAAAGAGGCTTTCTTCCAGCTATTGCTTAGGAAAACAACGCTCTGTAAAAAACTTGGATATATTATAGTATTTCACTGCCAGAACAGGAAGCAATTTTGTCAGCAATCCCAAAAAAACTCTGGACAGGAACTAAAAATAGATGTATAATAATCGCCATAACAGGGAAAGGGGAGAACCTACCGCATGTATCAAATCGTGACGAAGCGCCGCTTGAACGATATCGAGACACTGATGGAGATCAAAGCTCCAGCAGTAGCGGCCAAAGCAAGGGCAGGACAGTTTATCATGTTCCGCCTGGATGAATACGGTGAGCGGGTGCCGCTGACCATTGCAGGGTATGATGCCGAGAGAGGTACAGTAACCATTATTTTCCAACATATGGGACGCTCCACGAAAATGCTGGCTCAAATGGAAGAAGGGGATTATATCTCCGATTTTGTAGGCCCTATGGGAAAACCCACCCATATGGAAGGCATTGAGAGAGTCATGATCGTTGGCGGTGGTGTGGGCTGCGCCATCGGCTATCCCATTGCAAAAGAGATGCACGACAAGGGCATCTATGTCGAAATGATCGCCGGCTTTAAAAACAAGGATCTGGTCATTTTGGAAGATGAGATGCTGGCAGCAACGGACAAGCTGTATCTCATGACAGACGATGGCAGCCACGGGGAGAAAGGCTTTGTCACTGCGAAGCTCCAGGAACTGCTGGAGTCTGGTGCAAAGTATGACGCGGTTTATGCCATTGGTCCGCCCATTATGATGAAGTTTACCTGCGCCACAACGAAGCCGTTTGGCGTCAAGACCATCGTAAGCCTCAACCCGATCATGGTTGATGCCACGGGCATGTGCGGTGGCTGCCGTGTCACCGTAGGCGGAGAAGTGAAGTTCGCCTGTGTAGACGGGCCGGAATTTGACGGACATCAAGTTGACTTTGACGAATTGATGCGCCGGAATGCATTCTACAAACCAGATGAAGCTGAGGCAAATGAACACATTTGCCGTCTGACGGGGGGTGTGCGCCATGGCTAATATGTCTCCCAAGAAAAATCCCATGCCGGAGCAGGAGCCTCTGGTTCGCAATCGAAACTTTGAAGAGGTTGCCACAGGCTATACCAAAGAGATGGCCATGGACGAGGCCACCCGTTGCCTGAATTGCAAGACGAAGCCATGTGTTTCTGGTTGTCCGGTTAATGTCCGGATCCCGGAATTTATCACACAGGTTGCCGAAGGCAATTTTGAAGAAGCCTATAAAATCATTACATCCACCAACTCTTTGCCCGCAGTTTGCGGTCGTGTATGCCCCCAGGAGAACCAGTGTGAAGGGCAGTGTGTACGCGGAAAGAACGGCGAGCCTGTTGGCATCGGCCGGATGGAGCGTTTCGTTGCCGACTGGCATATGGCAAACGGAAAAGATCAGACTGTAGTACCAAAGAGCAACGGCCACAAAGTGGCAGTCATCGGGTCAGGCCCCGCTGGCCTTACCTGTGCAGGCGATCTGGCAAAAGACGGCTATGAAGTCACCATCTTTGAAACCTTACATACCCCCGGCGGGGTGCTGGTTTACGGCATCCCCGAGTTCCGTCTGCCCAAGGCCATTGTGGCCCGGGAGATTGAGAACCTGAAGGCGATGGGTGTCAAGGTGGAAACCAATATGGTGATCGGCCGGAGCGTTTCTGTGGACGAGCTGTTCGAGCAAGGGTTTGAAGCTGTCTTCATCGGCTCCGGTGCGGGTCTGCCTCAGTTCCTGCACATTCCGGGTGAAAACCTTCTGGGCGTATATTCCGCCAACGAGTATCTTACGAGAATCAACCTGATGAAGGCGTATAAAAAAGAGTATGATACCCCCATTGCCAAGAGCAAGGCAGTGGCCGTTGTGGGCGGCGGTAACGTGGCCATGGACTCTGCCCGCTGCGCCATGCGCCTGGGTGCGGAGAAGGTCTATATTGTCTATCGTCGTTCCATTGAGGAACTGCCGGCAAGAGCGGAAGAAGTTCACCACGCCAAGGAAGAGCAAATTGACTTCCGGCTGCTGAACAACCCTGTGGCAATCCACGGAGATGAGAACGGCAGAGTCTCCGCCATTGAGTGCGTGGAGATGGAACTGGGCGAGCCGGATGCGTCTGGCCGTCGTCGCCCCGTGGAAAAGAAGGGGTCCAACTTTAAGCTGGATGTGGACACGGTTATCATCGCAATCGGAACCAGCCCCAACCCGCTGATCAAGTCCACTACGGAAGGCCTGGAGACAAACCAGAAGGGCTGCATCGTGGCAGACGATTCTATGGCCACTTCCCGTCCTGGTGTATTTGCCGGCGGTGACGCTGTGACTGGCGCTGCGACGGTGATCAAGGCCATGGGCGCCGGTAAGACGGCTGCTGCTTCCATTCGCGAATATTTGAACAAGAAATAAGAAACAAAAGGAGCAAGGCATGACCCTTCATTTTAAACCAAAAGGCGTTTGTTCCCGAAACATGATTGTGAACTGGGAAGCGGATACCATCCTGTCTGTTGAGATAGAAGGGGGCTGCTCCGGCAATTTGCAGGGAATTTCACGCTTGGTTGCAGGAATGAAGATAAAGGATGCCATTGAACGGCTGGAGGGAATTCGCTGCGGCGGAAAGAAAACCTCTTGTCCGGATCAGCTTGCCAAAGCGCTGAGAGAAGTGAAGGTTTCTGTCTAACGGTGCTTGTTTCAACATGGATGGGCAGTTTCGCCTGTGCGTTTGCACAGACGAAATTGCCCGTCTTTTACACATAATAAAAAGCAAACCCGTCTGATTGTCAAAGCAGTTTTGCAAAACTGCTTTGACAATCAGACGACGAACGAACAAAAGGAGGCGAAATATTTGGAGCAGGATCAAACCAATAAGACCATTGGGTATTTTTGCCCATCGTGTAGGCAGCCGGTTATGGGGTCTAAAACGCTGTTTGCCTTGGCGGCATCTCCCACAAAAATAACATGCGACTGTGGCCGTTCTCATGGAGAGGTCGTGTTGACAGAAGACAAATTTCGGCTGACGGTGCCATGTCTGTTTTGCGGCAAGACCCATACGGTGGAAGGTTCCTTGCATCATTTTTTGGAAGAAACTTTGGCGTTTTCCTGCAAGACGTCGGGTCTTGCCTGTTGTTTCGTCGGTTCAGAGGAAAAGGTTGGGGGCGCTATGGCCCGTTTGCAGGAAACGGTGGAAAAGCTTGGAACAAAACCAAAGGAAGAAAACGCTGTGTTTTTGGACCCCCTGGTGATGGAAGAAGTGCTGGAAGAGATCAAAGAAATTGCAAAACGAGATGGAATTTCTTGCACCTGCGGCTCTCATCAATGGCGGATAGATGTGAAATACAGCGCCATTGATTTGATTTGTGCAAAATGTGGGGGCGCCGTGCGGATTCCGGCAGCGACACAAGACGATATTGATGACATTTGCTGCAAAGACCGAATTTTAATGAAAAAAGTATAGACAATTTTAAACGATTGTGATAGTCTTGCGGGTAATAACGAAACGAAAGACGGAGGATTGTTATGGTACCAAGGGATGCTGGACGAAAATTTGGAAAAGAAGGACTCACATTTGATGATGTTCTGTTGGAGCCGGCAGAGAGCAATATTGTACCAACAGACATTGACTTGAAGACGAAGTTAACAGACCAGATCACACTCAACATTCCCATGATGAGTGCCGCCATGGACACGGTCACGGAGTACCGGATGGCAATTGCCGTGGCCCGTGAAGGCGGAATCGGTGTCATCCATAAGAATATGAGCATCGAGGCCCAGGCAGAACAGGTGGATATGGTAAAGCGTTCGGAAAATGGTGTCATCACCAATCCGTTTTACTTGGATCCGGGCCATACCCTGGCGGATGCGGACGAGCTGATGGCCAAATACCGGATTTCCGGTGTGCCAATCTGTGACAACGGGCGGCTGGTGGGCATCATCACCAACCGGGACATGAAATTTGAGGAGGACCTCTCCCGGATCATTGATGAAGTGATGACGAAAGACAATTTGGTGACCGCCCAAGAAGGCATTACGCTGATGGAGGCAAAGGAGATTCTGCGGCGCCACAAGGTGGAAAAATTGCCCATTGTGGATGAAGCGTTTCATCTGAAAGGGCTTATTACCATCAAGGACATCGAAAAGGCGGTTATGTACCCCAATTCTGCCAGAGATGAAAAGGGCCGGCTGCTGGTGGCGGCGGCCATTGGTGTCACATCTGATGTGACGCAGCGGGCAGGTGCCCTTCTGGACGCCGGGGCGGACGTGTTGGTGCTGGACTCTGCCCATGGACACTCCCAGAACATCATTGGCTGCGTGAGAAAGCTGAAGGCGGAATATCCCAAATTGCAGCTGGTGGCGGGCAACATCGCCACGGCAGAGGGCGCCCGGGCGCTGATTGAAGCTGGCGCCGACTGCGTGAAGGTGGGCATTGGACCCGGTTCTATCTGCACCACGCGGGTGGTGGCAGGCATCGGCGTGCCGCAAATTACAGCCATTTATGATGCTGCTGTGGTGGCCAATCAATATGGCGTTCCTGTCATTGCAGACGGCGGCATCAAATATTCCGGTGATATCACCAAGGCAGTTGCCGCCGGCGCCAATGTGATTATGGTTGGCTCCCTTTTGGCGGGCTGCGAGGAGAGCCCGGGGGAAACGGAAGTGTTCCAGGGCAGACAGTTTAAAGTGTACCGGGGTATGGGCAGCCTTGCCGCGATGAACAAAGGCAGCCGGGACCGGTATTTTCAGGAGAATACGTCCAAGCTGGTGCCGGAGGGCGTGGAAGGCCGGGTACCTTACCGGGGACTGGTGTCGGAAACCATTTACCAACTGATGGGCGGCCTGCGTTCCGGTATGGGTTACTGCGGAACCCCCACAATTTTTGACCTGCAAAAAAACGGAACCTTCATCCGCATTACCGGCGCCGGCCTGAAGGAAAGCCATCCTCACGATATTTATATCACAAAGGAAGCGCCAAACTATACCATGAACCCCCAGAACTAAGAAAAAACACCCACTTTGCCCCAGACGGGGCAAAGTGGGTGTCTCGCTTTTGATCCAGGAGGGGGATGTTACAAAATATGCCGCCCCACGGTCCTCAGACCGAAATTTGGGACAATACCTGGCCGATGGGTTGGCTGATGGAAAGGGCCGCCTGGTTGTCATATTCTGTAGCGGCCTTGTTGATGACCACCAGCTTGTCTCCCTTGAAGTAGCGGATCAAGCCGGCCGCCGGGTAGACCACCAAAGAGGTGCCGCCGATGATGAGCATATCGGCGTGTTCGATGGCATCTACCGCCCCATTCATGACACCCATGTCAAGGGGTTCTTCATACAACACCACATCCGGCTTGACAATGCCGGAACAAACGGTGCAATGGGGCACGCCATTCTGGGCCATGACAAAATCCAAATCGTAAAACCGGCCGCAGTCCATGCAGTGATTGCGGGAAACAGACCCATGGAGTTCCAGAACGTGTTCTGCTCCGCCCAGCTGATGGAGGTTGTCGATGTTTTGGGTGATGATGGCCCGCAATTTACCCGCCCGTTCCAGCTCTGCCAGCTTCAAATGGGCGGCGTTTGGCTTTGCCGTCCGACAAACCATTTTTTTACGATAAAAATCGTAAAATTCTTCCGTGTGGGACAAAAAGAAGCTGTGGCTCAACATGGTCTCCGGTGGATATTTGAATTGTTGATGATACAGGCCGTCAACACTGCGGAAATCGGGGATTCCGCTTTCAGTAGAAACGCCGGCTCCACCAAAAAATACGATATTCTGACTTTCGTTGATCATCTGCTGTAAGGCTGCAATCTGGTTCATCAAAATCCTCCCTCACCTTTTTTCTCCAGTATATCACAAATGAAGTGGAGGGAAAAGGGGAACAACGTTGGGGGAATGTGACGCCTTTCTGCCGGATTGGGCGGAAACGAGGTCGGCCGGGGAAAACGAAGGGGGGCTTCCGGGTATGGTAAAATCCACACCAGTGTGCAAGTTCATGGGAAAACGGCATCAAAGAGGGCGTCCATTCCCAAATTTCCAGCCAAACCAGAAGACGTTGAAAACAGGAACTGCCATTTCGGATGGCAGCTTGGCTCATTTGTGCTGGAGCTACAGAAAGCATGACAAACATCCTCTGAGTGTTTATTGGTTTCAATTGAAAAAACCCTTTGTTCTCCAGAACGCTCAATGAGTGAAATTGTGTACTCCTTGTTTTTAGTAAATAAGTGTGCTAAAACAGCTCCGTAATAGAAATTCACATTAGTAAGATTGGCCATAGATATCCCCCCATAAAGACGATACAATAACATTACAATTCGAGTTACTTATAATTCTAGCATGTAAGCAAATAAATTGCCATGCAAATTGTGACAAAATATCCCTGTTGCTCACCATTGTCCAAACGGACAACGAAAATTGAGCAACAAAAACCCTCCAACCTGAGTTGGAGGGCAATGGAGCTTCTGAGCGGATTTGAACCGCTGACCTACTGATTACGAATCAGTTGCGCTACCAGCTGCGCTACAGAAGCATATTTAATTTTTGCCATTCGGCGCTTGGAATTCTATTTGCACTAACGATACAACGCTACCAACAACCAGCAACCTGCTGATTACGAATCAGCTGCTCTACCGGCTGAGCTATTCCAGCATACCAGAAAAAGGGAACTTCCATTTGCAGGCATTGCATTAAACGTGCTACTCATTATACCCGAATTGGAATCTGTTTGTCAACCATTCTCCCCTGGATTTTTTGTTTTTCCCCAAAGGTGAGAAAAGAGGCCTTTGGGAGCGGGGAGAGAACGGGGGGCAGACTGCAATTGTGCCCCCCGCTGGGTTATCTTGTTTCAGAGGGCGAAAGACAATCTCCTTCTGATGACCTGTTGCTCTCAGACCCGCAGCAGGTTGGAGACACTTTCACTGATTTTTCTGGCGAGGTAAGGATTATTCATTGTGTACAAATGGATCCCGTCCACATTGTGGGAGATCAAATCCACAATTTGGTCGATGGCATAGGCAATGCCCGCATCCCGCAGCGCATCCGGATGATGCTCGTATTTTTGCATCATTTTTGCGAATTTAGGCGGCAGGCTGGCACCGCACAATACCACCATCTTCTCAATCTGCTTTTTGCTGGTAACCGGCATGATGCCGGCCTCGATGGGCACGGTGATGCCTGCAATTCGCGCCCGCTCCAGGAATGAATAAAAATGACTGTTATCAAAAAAGAGCTGAGAAACCAAGTGGTCCGCTCCGCACTCCACTTTTTTTCGCAGATGCAGCACATCGTCCACCAGCGAGGGGGAATCCTGGTGCCCTTCCGGATAGCAGGCGGCGGAAACGCTGAATGTGCTGTGGGCTTTGATATACGAAACCAGTTCGCTGGCATGAAGAAATTCGTTCTTTGGCGGGAGATCGGGATTGATGTCCCCCCGCAATGCCAGGATATTTTCAATTCCGCCTGCTTGTAGCCGCTTTAGATTGATGTCGATATCTTCCTTTGTACTGTTGATACAAGTGAGATGCGCCAACGGCTCAATCTTATATTTTTGTTTGATGATCGATGCGATATCGCAGGTGGAGGTATCCGCGGCATTTCCGCCTGCCCCATAGGTGACGCTGATAAAATCCGGGTTCAAATCGTGGAGAGCATCCAGGGTGTCATAAATGGTTTCCACGGGACTGGTTTTTTTGGGTGGAAACACTTCGAAAGAAAAAACCGTTTTGTTCGGTGCAAACATGGCTGGAATTTTCAAGAGAAAACCTCCTTCTTCCTTCTTCATTGTTGTTCATTATATACGATATCGGGACAGAAAACAAGAAAATATTACACGCCGGTTCCGTCAAAGAGGGGGATATAGGAGGTTTGCGCCGCATCCAGTTCCTGCATATATCCGTCCTCTATGCCGCAACCCAGAAGATATTCGGTAGCCACTCGGTACTCCCCTTTTGTGATGGTTCGGGAGAGCCCCAGTTGGGGGGCGCGGCCCAGAGGGACATATTGGCTCATGAGGGAAAACAGGACCGTTTTGGGCGGGAAAGCCGAGGAAACCCAGTCGATGACCCGTTTTGTATCAGGCAATTGGCCCGGCAGCATCAGGTGACGGATGATAACACCCCGCTGCAGAAGTCCGTCGTCCGACAACTGATACGGCCCAACCTGGCGCACCATTTCTGAAATGGCGGCTTTGGCGGTCTCCGCATAGTGGGTGACCCCGGAGACCCGCTGGGCCAGGGCGTCGTCCAGATACTTTAAATCCGGCAGATAAATTTGAATTTTTCCCTCCAAAGCCCGAAGCGTTTCCACAGACTCGTACCCGTTGGAGTTCCAAACCACGGGAACGGGGAGGGGGACTTCCAAAGTTGCGCCGATGGCCCGGGCAAAGTGGGTGGGGGTGACCAAATTGATGTTGTGAACCCCCTGCTTGATCAAGGTGTGAAAGATGTTTCTCAGGTGAGAAATGGAGATGACCCGGCCAACGCCGCCTTGGCTGATTTCTACATTTTGGCAAAAGCCGCATCGCAGGGTGCAACCGCTGAAAAACACAGCGCCAGACCCCCTTTGCCCGCTGATGCACGGTTCCTCCCATAAATGAGGCGCCGCCCGTGCCACCACAGGCAAAGCAGGCATCCCGCAAAATCCATTGCCCTGCGTATCCGTGCGTGTTACCCCGCAGGCTCGGGGGCAGAGTGTGCAAATCATCATATGGCCCCCTTTCTATTTTGTTTGGACTATATCATAGAAATTTGCGCCCTGTCAACCGAAGAGAAGGGCGGCATACCGAAAGGAAGCCTTGGGATGAAAAAAATCAATTGTCTATCAATATCACGCGTTGTAAAATTTAGACCGGTTGTAGTTGTATCTTGTATTATTGAAAAGTGGGGACAAAAGTTGCATGAAGGAAAGTGGAAACTGGTATTTTTGATACATATAGAGCTTCCAGGAAAAACGAGAAAATATTTCGAATATGTGTTGACAACAAATTGGTGGGATGGTATACTTTTAGATGCATTTTAGTTAGTATACGAGATATTTGCGAATAAACGGTTTGTATCTTGTGGTTTGAGACAAGATTTATTCATAAAAACCGAAATAAATTGATTGTTGGAGGATCAAAAAACATGAAGGACGTATATGTAGTTGGCGCATGCAGAACTGCAGTCGGCGGCTTTGGTGGTTCCTTGAAGGACGTCCCTGCTGTTGAGCTGGGCACCATTGTTATCAAAGAGGCCCTGAAGAGAGCAAATGTTGCACCCGAACTGGTAGAAGAAGTGATGATGGGTAACGTTGTCTCTGCAAACCTGGGTCAGAACGTGGCACGTCAGTGCCTGATTCACGCTGGTATCCCCAAGGAAGTGACTGCTACTTCCATGAATATGGTCTGCGGTTCCGGTATGAAGACCATCATTGAGGGTTCCCGTGCAATCCGTTCCGGTGACATGGATATCCTGGTTGTTGGCGGCACCGAAAATATGTCTGCTGCTCCTTACTATCTGCCCACCACTCGTTTTGGCCAGAGAATGAACAATGGGGTCATTGTGGACGGCTTTGTGAAAGACGGTCTGTGGGATGCGTTCTATGACTATCACATGGGTATCACCGCTGAGAACGTGGCGGAGCAGTTTGGCATTACCCGTGAGATGCAGGACGAATTTTCTTTGATCAGCCAGCAGAACCTGGCCAAAGCCAAAGAAACCAACAGAATGGCAGACGAAATCGTGCCTGTTATGGTGAAGAAGAAAAAAGAAATGATCGAGTTCAAAGAGGACGAGCACGGCAGAGCCGGCACCACCATTGAGGCGCTTGCCAAGCTGAAGCCCGCCTTTAAGAAAGACGGAACCGGCACTGTTACCGCCGGCAACGCTTCCGGCGTGAACGATGGCGCCGCTGCTCTGGTTCTTGCTTCTGGAGAAGCAGTGGAAAAGTATGGCCTGAAGCCGTTGGCAAAACTGACCGGTTGGGGCGAAGCTGGCGTTGATCCCTCCATCATGGGCGTTGCTCCCATCTACTCTTCCCGCAAAGCTCTGGCAAAGGCCAACCTGGAAGCGAAAGATCTGGATCTGGTTGAGTGCAACGAAGCATTTGCTTCCCAGTCCTGCGCAGTGGCAAAAGAGCTGGGCCTCAGCCGTGACATCATCAATGTCAATGGCGGCGCAATTGCGATCGGCCACCCGATTGGCTGCTCCGGCGCTCGTATCGTTGTGACTCTGCTGTATGAAATGAAGCGCAGAGGCGCACATAAGGGTCTTGCCACCCTGTGCATCGGCGGCGGCCAGAGTACCGCTACCGTTTGGGAGATGTAATTTCCCTGTCCATAGTTATATAATGAAAAGCGCTGTCTTGCACAAGACAGCGCTTTTTTTAAACAAATCTTTCTTTGTTATGTTTTGCATAACATAACGTAAAACATATCCTCTCAAAATAGTAGGAAATTCTACGATATTCTTTCGTTCACATATCGTAAAATGCTGTTTTTCGAATTGACAAAGCATTTATTTTGTGTCAGGATAAAAACGCCACATGCCAGAGATGTGCATGGCAATGATCGCATGATATAAAAAAATAAAATAAGGGGCGAAAAGAATGAAGCGTTTATTTGAAACATTGCAAGATTGCGTCCACAAGAAAGAAGACTCTGTCTTAGTAACGATTATCGCAAGCTCCGGCTCCACGCCCAGGGAGGCGGGGTCTCGGATGGTCATTTCTCAGAGAGGGCTGCTGTTTGGCACCATCGGCGGCGGCGCGGTGGAGTACCGCTCTCAGCAGATGGCCGTGGATATCTTGAAAGAGAAGAAGTCCCACGTCAAAGGGTTCAAGTTGGCCCCCAACCAGGTTGAGGATTTGGGAATGATCTGCGGCGGCGATGTGGTGGTTTATTTTCAGTTCATTTCCTGGGAAAACAAGGAAAATTTACCCTTTTTGGAAAAAGCCCTGAATTTATTTGAGAAAGATGAAGACGCATGGATTATCACCGATATCACGGAAGAATCCGCTTGGAACATGGCCGTCTATAGCCAAGGTGCCGGCCTCATTACCCTAGGCGACATGGAGATTCCCGATATGAATCCTTTGCTGAAGACAAGAGCGGTTCAGGTGGAATTGGGCGAAAAGAAATATTATTCCGAGCCGCTCATCCGCAGTGGCACGGTATATGTGTTTGGCGGTGGCCATGTGGCTCAGGAGCTGATCCCTGTTTTGTCCCATGTGGGATTCCGCTGCGTTGTGATGGACGACCGGGCAGAGTTCGCATCAAAAGAGCTGTTCCCCACGGCGGATGGGATTATTTTGGGGGATTTCAATAAAATTTCAGATTATATCACCATTACAGAAAAAGACTACATTGTGGTGATGACCAGAGGGCATGCTTATGACTACAACGTGGAGGAGCAGGTGCTGCACACCAATGCCTGCTACATTGGTGTCATTGGTAGCAAAACGAAGATTCGCGCTGTTTCAGATCGGCTGAAAAAAGCCGGTGTATCAGATGAAGACATCGAGAAGGTATATTCCCCCATTGGCCTTAAAATTAAGGCCGAGACCCCAGCAGAGATTGCCATTAGCATTGCAGGGGAGATGATTCTTGTCCGGGCAGAGCGGAACGGGAAATAATAGAAGAGGCCGACAGATGATCGTCTGTCGGCCTCTTTTTGCATATTGGGCAAAAATTGCGAGGAGGGGCAGTCCCGGGGCAGGGGCAAAAAGAGCAAATGAGATGCGGGACTGTGTCCGGATGGGTGACAGGGAACAAAGCGGCTGAAGGTCTGTGGCACTGGTTTGCGGGCAAAAGAGACAGGAAATCCCCTTTCCCCACAAAATATCGTATTTTATTTACTGGAATGTATCAAGAGTTCACTCTTGAAATTAGCAAATAAATGCGATAGAATAAAGAGTATTCACCAGCGAAAGGAGCTACTAAAATGAAGCTGCAAACAGAGAAGGGTGAAATCCAGATCAGCAACGAAGTATTTACCAATGTCACTGGCGCCGCCGCCACCAACTGCTTTGGCGTGAAGGGTATGGCGTTCCGTTCCAAAAAGGACGGACTGGTTCATCTTCTGCGCCGGGAAGCAATGTCGAAAGGTGTGCATCTTACCTTTCACGAAGAAGATGCCACGGTCTCCATTGAATTGCATATCATTGTAGAGCATGGCGTCAACTTGTTGGCGGTGAGCCGTGCCATTATGGAAGAAGTCCGGTATGTCGTCAACAAGATTACAGGCGTGGAAGTGCGGGAGGTCGATGTTTACATTGACTCGATGATGGCGCACTGAGCGCCTCACCTTTTGATTCCTCGTTTCAGAAAGGAAAGGCAAGATGAAAGAATTTATTGACGGAGCGGCATTTCGCCAGATGATCCAGTATGCCGCATCCTCAATCAATCTCCACAAACAGGTTATCAATGACCTGAATGTATTCCCGGTTCCCGATGGGGACACCGGCACCAATATGAGCCTCACCATTGGCGCTGCGGCCACAGAACTGAACAAACAAGATACAGTGGATGTAGGCAAAGCGGCAGAGGTTACGGCAAATGCCCTGTTACGGGGTGCGCGGGGGAATTCCGGCGTTATTCTATCGCTTTTATTCAGAGGCATGTCCAAATCCCTCAAAGGGAAGCCAACCGTGGATGGGAGAGAGTTTGCCGAGGCGCTGAACACAGGTGTGGTTGCTGCGTATAACGCGGTGATGAAGCCGGCAGAAGGCACCATTTTAACGGTCTCTCGACGCTGCGCCAAGCGGGCGGAGGAGGCAGCGGAAGAAAATGCTGCTGCCGAATTTGTGCTGGAAGCTGCCATTGAGACAGGGAAAAAGGCCCTTGCGGAGACGATGCACCAAAATCCGGTATTAAAAAAGGCCGGTGTGATTGATGCAGGCGGAAAAGGATATCTCATTATTCTGGAGGGGATGCTCTCCGCCCTGCGGGGGGAAGCGCCTCTGGAAACGCTGGAAGAAACGGCTCAAACGTGGGCCGCCCCACGGGAAAAAGCAGATTTTGGCCAATTTGGCCAAGAGGAAATTACCTTTGGGTATTGCACCGAATTCATTGCCTCCAAGGCAAGCCCAAAATCCGCTGAACCGCTGCGGGCATTTTTGAATGGCATGGGAGATAGCTTGGTGTTGGTGGATGATGATGAGATTATCAAAGTGCATGTGCATACGAACAATCCGGGCCAAGTGCTGGAAGAGGCATTGAAATATGGTCCGCTGCTGACGGTCAAGGTGGAAAATATGCGGGAACAGCACTCCGAGATTTTGGAAGACGCGGAAGAAGAATGGCGTGTTGCGCCGGCAGAGAAACAGTATGGATTTGTGGCCGTGTGTGCCGGGGACGGTCTTGCGGCGGTTTTTGCGGATTTGGGCTGCGACGGAGTTATCAACGGTGGGCAGACCATGAATCCGTCCACAGAAGATATTTTGAAGAAAATTGAAAACACACCGGCGGAAGTGGTGTATGTACTGCCCAACAATAAAAATATCATCATGGCGGCGGAGCAGTGCGTTCCCCTTGCAACAAAGAAAGTGATCGTGATTCCTACCCGCACCGTGCCCCAAGGGATCGCAGCCATGCTGGCTGTGGATCCGGATGCGGAGGAGGAGATGAATACAAACGAAATGCTGCAGGCGATGGAGCAGGTGAAAACCATTCAAATTACCTATGCCGCACGAGATTCCGCGTTTGGCGGATTCGACATTGCAGAGCATGATTATCTGGCCTTGTTTGATGACGCATTGTTTGGCACCAGCAAAAACTTGTCAGAGCTTATTTCCCAGCTCACCGACCGGGTGCTGCAGGAAGATGCTCAATTTATCACCGTGTATTATGGAGAAAATGTATCGGAACAGGATGCGCAGGAAGTGGCGGATCAATTTTCGGCTGCATGCCCCCAGGTGGAAGTGAGTATACTCAAGGGTGGGCAGCCGGTGTATTATTACATGATTTCGGTAGAATAAAAACAAGCTGGTTGCTTCAGCTTGACATTTTATAGGCATTATGTTGCGGGGAGGCTGTGTTTCACAGCCTCCCTACTTGTAAAAGACGAAGCGAGGCAAGCATATGGGGCCAAGAAAGGGAGAGAAAAATGTACGATTTTGAAACGTTGCGCCAACGTCGCTTTGGCGGGGCGGAAAAGTGGACGGCCCTTTGCGCGTCTTCCCATGCAAGCCCGGACATTGTCCCCTTTTCTGTGGCGGATATGGAATTTCTTGTTGCGCCGGAGATCGGAGGAGCGCTGCGGGAAAAATTGGATTTTGGCGTATTTGGTTACACGAAGGCGGACGACACTTATCGGGCCGCCGTATGTCATTGGATGAAACAGCGGCACGGCTGGGGCATTTCACCCCAATGGCTGGTACAAGCCGGCGGCGTGGTGGCGGCCATGGGGCATGCCATCCGTGGTTTGACGGAGCCGGGAGACGGCATTTTGATTCAGCCGCCAGTTTACCCGCCGTTTCGCCATCTGGTGCGCGAGAACGGCAGGACCCTTTTGACCAATCCGCTCAAATGGGGAAACGGCAGATACACCATGGATTTTGACGATTTGGAAGAAAAGGCAAAACAGGCCAAGATGATGCTGCTTTGCAGCCCGCATAACCCGGTGGGTCGGGTCTGGACCCGGGAGGAGCTGATGCGAGTGGCGGAAATCTGCAACCGTCACCATGTTTTGGTGTTCTCCGACGAAATTCATTTTGATTTTATCTATCCGGGGCATCAGCACACAGTATATGCGACTTTGGACGATGCTTGTCGAGAAAATTGCATCATTGGCACAGCGGCCAGCAAGTCTTTCAACCTGGCCGGCCTTTCCACCAGCAATATTGTCATTCCCAACGAGAGGCTGAGAGAACAATTTAAAGCGCAGACGTTCCTGGAGGCGGGAGAGCTGAACAATTATTTTGGCCTTGCAGCCACAAAAGCCGCATACGAAAGCGGGGCGCCTTGGCTGGATGCCATTTTGATTTATTTAAAGGAAAATGAAACCTTTTGTCGGGCATTTTTGCACGAACACTTTCCCAATGTAACAGTGTCCCCTTTGGAAGGGACATATTTGTTATGGGCTGATTTTCGCAGCTTTGGGTTGGAGCCAAAGGAGCTGAAACAATTTATGCATCAAGAGGCGGCGCTCTTTTTGGGAGAAGGGTACACCTTTGGGCCGGAGGGAGCGGGATTTGAGCGGGTGAACCTGGCGTGCCCCCGCCGATTTTTGGAGGCGGCGCTTCAGCGGCTGCTGAACGCGGCGAAGCAAAAACGATACATCTAACGGATGGTGGCAAGCACCTTTGCTGCACAAAGGGGGCCTATCCGGCATATGCCGGATAGGCCCCCTTGGGGATTCTTGCCATCTGATGAAAGGGAAGCGGCTACTTGGTCTTGCGCTGCTCCGGGGTTAGGGAGCGCAAATTATAAGGCGTGGATTGATAAACATAATAATTCAGCCAATTGGTGTACAAAAGCTGACCATGGGAACGCCAGGAGACAACAGGTGCCTTGGAAGGGTCGTCTCCGGGGAAATAATGCTCCGGGGGGGCGATGGATTTTCCCGCTGCAATGTCCCGTTGGTATTCCAGCGCCAATGTGTCCGGGTCATATTCCGGATGTCCCATAATAAAAAAGTGACGGTTATCTTTGGATTTGACTGCAAATACGCCGGCTTCTTCCGAAACAGATAACAGCTCCAAAGCGTCCACAGCCAAAATGTCTTTCTCCCAAACCTCTGTATAGCGGCTATGGGGAACGGAGAAGACGTCGTCAAAGCCACGGAAAAAGGGTGAGGTTTTTTTCAGCACCGTATGCTCATAGACCCCAAAAAGCTTTTGCGGAAGGCTGCGCTTTGGAATGCCATAATGGAAATAAAGGCCGGCCTGGGCCCCCCAGCAGATATGGAGCGTACAATATACATTTGTACGGGACCAGGTCATAATGTCGCACAACTCGTCCCAATAGTCCACTGCCTCAAACTCCAAATTCTCCACCGGTGCACCGGTGATGATCATTCCGTCATACTGCTGGTCTCGAATTTGATCGAAAGAAGTATAGAAAGACTCCAAATGAGATTTATCTACATTTTTTGCAACGTGGCTTACTGTCTGCAACAGATCTATCTCAATTTGCAACGGTGTGTTGGACAGCTTCCGCAAAAGCTGTGTTTCTGTTGTGATTTTAGTTGGCATCAAATTGAGGATCAATAGTTTAAGTGGACGAATGTCCTGGTGCATGGCGCGATATTCTGTCATCACAAAGATGTTTTCGTTTTCCAGCGTCGTGCGGGCGGGCAAAGAATTGGCAATTTTGATGGGCATAAAAGATCCTCCTTTTTTGATGCGGTTTGATTTGCATATACACAGCCAGCGGACATGTCCATAAGATGTTTTGGCGTTCTATAGAACAAAAGGTTTTCAATATAGGGAAAAACCCAAAGCAACCCGGCCTGTTTTGCAAATCGATGCCTCATTATATCATAGAGGAAGGTGGGTTTCAAGTAGAAAAGAAAGGACTGTCTTTGGGGCGCGTACCATATAAAGAAAACTGTATGGGAGACAAAATGCGTGGAGGGGGAAGGAGGCAAGCAAGAAGAAAGGAGGACGTCCCTCCATGCGTGAAAAGGGGAAAACAGTGGAATCCCAATGGTTATAGCGGTTGTGAGGCTGTCGAACACAAAAGAAAAAGAGAAAAGTGAGAAGAAAAGGGGAAAAAGTAGTTGACAAGAGGGGGTAAGGTTTGGTATAGTGATTGAGCGCCTGAGGGGCGGGACGAAAAAGCTTGACAAGATAGCTGGTAGGGTGTTAGAATATAGGGCTGCCGCGGAAGCGAGAGCAGTGAAAAAAGCACTTGACAAAGAAGGCTAACGGTGTTAAGATAAAAGTCTGCCGCGAAGGTTGGCGAAAAAAGCACTTGACAAAAGCTCTTGAGAGTGGTAAGATAAAAGCCTGTTGCCGCAAGAGCGGCGACGAAAAAGGCGAAAAAAAGCACTTGACAAAAGAAGAGAAATGTGCTAGAATAAAGACCTGCCGCTTAAAACGGCGTGTACCTTGTAAATTAAACAACATGACTTTGAAAAGCACCAAAAAAAGGACCCTTGAAGCTGGAAGTTGCCGAAAGGTGATGGAAGGTGGAAAGATTTGAGTTATATGAAGCTAAGGAAAGCTTCAGTGAAATGATTGGATCCGCGCAAGCGGTTTTAATACCATTTTATTGAGAGTTTGATCCTGGCTCAGGATGAACGCTGGCGGCGTGCTTAACACATGCAAGTCGAACGGAGTACCCTTGACAGAGGCTTCGGCCAATGGATAGGACTACTTAGTGGCGGACGGGTGAGTAACGCGTGAGTAACCTGCCTAGAAGTGGGGAATAACACACCGAAAGGTGTGCTAATACCGCATAATACAGTGAGGTCGCATGATTTTACTGTCAAAGATTTATCGCTTTT
The DNA here is from genome assembly GCA_028705905.1 of Oscillospiraceae bacterium. GTDB lineage: Bacteria > Bacillota > Clostridia > Oscillospirales > Oscillospiraceae > RGIG529. Next base: position 870 of record JAQWCP010000004.1, on the reverse strand, counting down.
AGATGGACTCGCGTCTGATTAGCTAGTTGGTGGGGTAATGGCCCACCAAGGCGACGATCAGTAGCCGGACTGAGAGGTTGACCGGCCACATTGGGACTGAGATACGGCCCAGACTCCTACGGGAGGCAGCAGTGGGGAATATTGGGCAATGGGCGCAAGCCTGACCCAGCAACGCCGCGTGAAGGAAGAAGGCTTTCGGGTTGTAAACTTCTTTGACAGGGGACGAAACAAATGACGGTACCCTGAAAACAAGCCACGGCTAACTACGTGCCAGCAGCCGCGGTAATACGTAGGTGGCAAGCGTTGTCCGGATTTACTGGGTGTAAAGGGCGTGTAGGCGGGATTACAAGTCAGATGTGAAAACTATGGGCTCAACCCATAGCCTGCATTTGAAACTGTAGTTCTTGAGTGATGGAGAGGCAGGCGGAATTCCTTGTGTAGCGGTGAAATGCGTAGATATAAGGAGGAACACCAGTGGCGAAGGCGGCCTGCTGGACATTAACTGACGCTGAGGCGCGAAAGCGTGGGGAGCAAACAGGATTAGATACCCTGGTAGTCCACGCTGTAAACGATGGATACTAGGTGTGGGGGGACTGACCCCCTCCGTGCCGGAGTTAACACAATAAGTATCCCACCTGGGGAGTACGATCGCAAGGTTGAAACTCAAAGGAATTGACGGGGGCCCGCACAAGCGGTGGATTATGTGGTTTAATTCGAAGCAACGCGAAGAACCTTACCAGGGCTTGACATCCTACTAACGAAGCAGAGATGCATTAGGTGCCCTTCGGGGAAAGTAGAGACAGGTGGTGCATGGTTGTCGTCAGCTCGTGTCGTGAGATGTTGGGTTAAGTCCCGCAACGAGCGCAACCC
>JAQWCP010000112.1 GCA_028705905.1 Oscillospiraceae bacterium | reverse complement strand
TTCCGGCAATGTCACAATCAGCACCTCTGTTTCGTCGGATTTCAGTCTGGGCAACAGCTGTTTGACCGGTTCCGGAATTTCTCCCTTGGTGCGCTCAATCTCGTGGTTGTAGCTCTGTGTGGATTCCAGTAACAGCAGGGTGTGGCCGGTAGGCGCGGTGTCGATGACCACCACCTGATCGTCTGCTTTTCCCACTACCTCTGCAAAGGCGCGGAACACGGCAATTTCCTGGGTGCAGGGAGAGCGCAAATCTTCCTCTACATAGGCGATGTCCTCATCCCCCATGCCCGAAGCCCTCGCTTGGGCAAGTACCTCGGCTTGGTATTTTTTCAGCTCCTCCGCCTCATCGATATGGCTCATGGATATCCCGCTCGTCTCATCCAGAACGAATTTCAAGTGCGCTGCAGGGTCCGTCGTGGTAAGGTGAACCTTTTTACCTCGTTTTGCAAGGCCCAGCGCAACAGCGGCGGCAACGGTGGTTTTCCCTACGCCCCCCTTGCCCATTGTGAAGATGACGCGCTTGCCTTCTGCGGCTAGCTCATCTATCACATCATTCAGCTTGGGGAGATGGGTGGCATTCAACTTTTGCGTCTCGGCGGTCACATAGTCGGTGTGAAGCAGGGCGCGCACATTGGCAATGCCTGTGACATTATAAGCCCGTAGCGGAACCATATAGAGCGGGAGTTTTTGCAGACTTTTTGGTATTGCAGAAAGAGCGGCCTGCTGTTTTTCGTACAGGCTGGTGGATAGGGCATCATCGTGTTGGGTCAGCACACCGTTGACGACCAGGACCTGGTTGTTGACACCCAGGGCAGAAAGTTCCCCAGAGGCCCGCTCTGCCTCCTGGAAGGGCGCGGTTTCCGGGCGGGATACAAGGATCAATGTGGTCAGGTTTCCGTCCGCCAATGTCTCCACCGCCCGTTTGTAAATGGCTTTCTTGCTCTCGAGACCAGAAAGCTGTCCCAAGCAAGACGCGCCATGGGTACTTTCACTGATGAAATTGCTCCATGCGGACGGAAGCTGAAGCATCCGCAGGGTGTGGCCTGTGGGGGCCGTGTCAAAAATAATGTGGTCGTATTCCGCTGCCACCTTATCGTCTGTAATGAACCCCGAAAATTCGTTAAATGCCGCGATCTCCACTGTACAGGAGCCAGAGAGCTGTTCTTCCATATTGGCAATCACAGAATGGGGCAATTTGCCCCGGTATGGTGCAATCACGCTTTCCCGATACTCAGCGGCGGCCTGTATGGGGTCCAGGTTCGCCACCGTAAGATTCGGCACGTTCGGAATGGGCGTTCCTTTGTTGTCAAGCTCCATGGAAAAAACATCCTGCAAGTTAGATGCCGGGTCGGTACTGATGAGCATCACCCGTTTGCCGCTGTCTGCAAGGGACACCGCGGTGGCGCAGGCAACGCTGGTTTTGCCAACGCCGCCTTTACCGGTATAAAACAGATACTTTGTCAGCTTGATCTGATTGGGATTAAATAAATCCATCTAGCAGCATCCTCCTTTGCAATCGCAGTCGCCCGATTTTTTCTTTGGAATTTTAATTTTGATGGGCGCAGCCTGCTTGCCCAGCACATCTTCGGACAGGCCAAGCAGCTTTGTGAACTCTGCATTGGTGGGGTACCGACCTGTGATAACCAGTACACCGTCCACCATAACGGCAGGCAATCCTTCCGGCCCATTTGCATTGATATAGGCGTTGATGGTCTGGTCGGTGATAAATTCACCCGGCGCGCTGCTCAGATTGAAACGATCCACCATCAAACCCTGTTTTTTCAGCGTGTCAAGCACGGTGGAGATACGCAGCAATTCAGGGTCAACGCCCACACCACAAAGTCCGGTGGCACAGCACATAGCGGGTTCAAAAATTTTCATCTTTTTCATAGTGAAAAACTCCTTAAAATAAAATAATTCATCATCAGCTACTGGTGTCGAAAACCAGCGGCTGGTTTTGTTGATCAGCGCACCAGTCCGGGCATAGCCGGGAAACGAAACCAAAGAGCGTTTTGCCACCGCCATCCATTTTCTTCTAAAGCTCCGCTTTGGCCTTGCGGGCTTTGGCAGAAAAATACGATTCCAGGTTTTCAGGGAGCCGGTAGGGTCCACTCTCCGATTCTCCTTGCTTTGTACCATAAACTTCCCGCAAAATGGCATCCACAATCAGCTCTTTGGGCGGCGCTGAATATTCAACGCCATTATATACCCAAACGCGGCAGTCAACATTGTCCCCGCAAAGTGTGCCGCAGTCTTCGCAAAGCGATTCGCGGAGTTCCAAGGCGATATCACGTTTGTTTACCCGGATCGTAGGAGAGCTGATAAACTGATATTGAACTGCCAGCTCCCGGGTGGCGATGTTCACTTTATTCACCCTGACCTCATATCCGGCAGCGCCCAATATGACAGCCACGCTGGACACCGCCTCATCCAAGGCCTTTTCCGTATCTTGACATCTGCCACAAACAGTTGTGTCCAAATACAAAAAGTCAATGTGGATCCGCTTTTTCGGCTGTGGCTGCTGCCCACAGCAATGTTCAGAGGAAGTGCAACATTTATTCATTCTCATCACAACCTTTACAGCAATTTGTGTTTTCTTTACAGATGCAGTTCTCCTTTTCGGATGTAATCGCGCAAAAAAACTGCTTTGTTTTGCTAATGGTACCTTCATCCAGAGAGTAATACGTCCATTTTCCTTCTTCCCGGCTTTTCACCAGCCCGCAGCCGCAAAGCACCTTCATATGGTGGGACAACGTGGATTGGGACATTTCAAATTTCTCTAAAATCATGCAGGCGCATAGTTCGCCACAGGAGAGCATATCTACGATCATGGCTCGCTTTGGGTCACCAAGTGCCTTGAATACTTTCGTATGTACTAAATAGTTATTCATACCAACACCTCAGATTTAAAAACTTCGATATGATTATTATATGTTCCAAATCGAAAAATGTCAATATGAAATTTTCTTCCCTATAAAAAAAGACACCCGCAACTGCGCGGATGTCTTTGACCCGGCCTCGATTTCGGTCGAAAATCAATCCTCTTATGATATTTTGCAGAGAACATCCCAATTCATACGCTTGGCACGGGAATTGGGTGAAACAAAAATCACGGAGCTTTCCCAACAGCTAATTTGATTAAGTGATAAAATCTGTTTTTTTGGCGCATCACCCATGTGACAATCACGCAAGCTACGCACCATATCCTTGAGATAAGATGCGGCTCACTTGCCTAGGCAAGTGAGCCGCATCCAGGGACTGTTATAATTTTAAACGATTCTACGGTGATAACAGAGACGGGACCATTTCCCCTTGCTTCTTTTGCCGCTTTTTCTTCAGACTACAAAGCAGGATCCACATAAACCTCTGCAAACCCATCTTCGGCCATACGGAATACCTGTAGGCAAGTTGACGCACATAATCCGCAGGAAATGCAGTTGGTCTCTATTTGCCGTTGCTTTTATAGGCTTAAAATCTTTTCCTACATCAAGCATTCATGAACAGTTCGATATCATCGTCAACTGTTCCCACGCCAGCAATTCCGAATTTTTCAACCAACACATTGGCCACGTTGGGTGACAGGAAGCCTGGCAGTGTGGGGCCGAGATGGATGTTCTTCACGCCCAGATACAGCAGCGCCAGGAGTACAATGACGGCCTTTTGTTCGTACCAGGCAATGTTAAAGGCAATGGGTAGCTTGTTGATATCGTCAAGGCCGAATACTTCCTTCAGCTTCAGGGCGATGACCGCAAGAGAATAGGAGTCGTTGCACTGACCGGCATCCAGCACTCTTGGAATCCCGCCGATGTCGCCCAGCTTCAGCTTGTTATACCGATACTTCGCACAGCCTGCTGTCAGAATCACGGTGTCCTTCGGCAGTTTTTCAGCGAATTCGGTGTAATATCCTCTGGACTTCATGCGTCCGTCGCAGCCGGCCATAACGAAAAACTTCTTGATCGCACCGGATTTGACGGCATCGACAACCTTGTCCGCCAGCGCTATCACCTGATTATGGGCAAAGCCGCCGACAATGCTGCCAGTTTCAATTTCGTCAGGCGCGGGAAGGGTCTTCGCAAGCGCGATAATTTCGGAAAAATCTTTTTTGCCGTTCTCGTCTGCTACAATATGCTTGCAGCCGGGATAGCCGGTGGAACCCGTGGTAAAGATTCTGCCCCGGACTTCCTCGCTTCTGGGCGGGACGATGCAGTTGGTTGTAAAGAGAATGGGTCCATGGAAGGAAACAAATTCGTCAAGCTGTTTCCACCATGCGTTGCCATAGTTTCCTGCGAAATTATCATATTTCTTAAAGGCAGGATAATAATGGGCGGGCAGCATCTCGCTGTGGGTGTATACATCCACGCCCGTGCCCTTCGTCTGCTCCAGCAGTTGTTCCAGATCGGTCAGGTCGTGGCCGGAAATCAGAATCGCAGGATTTTTCCTGACGCCGATATTGACTTCGGTGATTTCAGGATTGCCAAACCTGGATGTGTTGGCCTCGTCCAGAAGCGCCATGACTTTGACACCATGTTCGCCGGTTTTCAGCGTCAGCGCCACCAAGTCGTCGGCGGTGAGGGAATCGTCCAACGTTGCTGCCAATGCCTCGTAGATAAAGGCATTGATTTCCAAATCTTCTTTTCCGATGTTTTTCGCATGCTCGGCATAGGCCGCTATGCCTTTCAGGCCGTATGTTATCATCTCACGGAGAGAACGCACGTCCTCATTTGCGGTTGCCAGCACGCCAATGGAGGCGGCCTTTTCCAGCATGGACTCTCTGGAGGTTACCTTGAAGGTAGCCGCGTCGTGTAAATCCGCAGAAGAAACGGAGCTGCTGAGTTTATCCCTTATGGCGATCATTTTCATGATCTGCTTTTCAATTGAGCCTTCGTCGAAGTTCGCGTTGGTGATGGTCATGAACAGGCTGCTGAGCACCTCATAGTTTGTCTCATCGATTTTTTTAACATCAATTTTTCCTTTGACTACGATCTGTGAAATGCCCTTCAACGTATAAATCAGAAGATCCTGAAGCTTAGCGACCTCTTCGTTTTTTCCACAGACGCCGCGTACCGTACAGCCTTTTCCTCCGGCGGTTTCCTGACACTGATAACAAAACATACTCATTGTTTTTCCTCCTTTAGTATTCAGTCTTTTAGTATTTAGTCTTCGAGAGGTTCAAATTCTTCCTTTTCAACAAAACAAATGGGGCACTGCCAATCATCTGGCAGCTTTTCAAATGACGTGCCGGGTGCGATGCCGTTGTCGGGATCGCCGAGCGCGGGATCGTAGATATACCCGCAGGGAATACACCTATATTTTTTCATTCGTTTTCCTCCTTTGTTTTCTCAGTTTTTCGGAGCGGGCGCCTTGACGACGATCAGCTCCAGCGTTTCGTCATGCAAGTTCTTGACATCCATTTTGGTTTGAAACGGAATCTTCAGGAGCGTTCCAGCTTCGTATTTATGGATTCCCTGATCATCAAGACCGATGGAGAGACAGCCTCGGATCACTGTCATATAAACATTCGAATTGGAAAAGTGCTCCGGCAATCCCTCATCTTTGTTGAACACCATGTGGAGATAATGAACGTTCTCGTCAAATATCACTTTTTCCACTGCTTTTTCATTGGTTCTTGACAGCTTATACTCTTTTTCTATCATTATGATGACCTCCTATCAATCAAGAATTTTCCCATCCGTTGAAATCGTCACCACTTGCCAGGGGATGAATTTCCCGCTGTTTTGAAGCGCTCGTTTCACTGCGTTTTCCATCCCTCCACAACAGGGGACTTCCATTCTGACGACTGTGACACTTTTAATGCTGTTGTTTTTGATGATCTCCGCCAGCTTTTCGCTGTAATCTCCCTCGTCCAGCTTGGGGCAACCGATTA
>JAQWCP010000111.1 GCA_028705905.1 Oscillospiraceae bacterium | reverse complement strand
CTGCGGGACACCGCAGACCCCCATCAGCCGGGGTTTTGCAAATTCAAAAAATAAGGAGAGAGAATATGAAAAAGAGATTATTAAGTATGCTGCTGTGCTTGTGCATGGTCATCGGCCTGCTGCCCACCACAGCCTTGGCTGCCGATGTCCAGATTTCCACCGGTGAACAGTTTCGAGAGTATATACAAGGCACTTCCACCCAGCAGGCGGTAATTGCGGCGGATTTTACGATATCCGACGGGGTCAGTGAAGTTCATTATTCCACAAACAAAGCGGTGGACTTGAAGGGTCACACGATCACGATCAAAACTATGATGTCCTTATCGCCCGTCTATGGCAGCAGCGGCCTTACCTTTACTTTGTCAGATAGCGTGGGAACAGGCCAGATTTTAAGCAAGAACAATTTCCTTAGTCTGCCCTATCCAGGAACGGTGAACATTACCGGCGGTTATCTTTCTCAATCGGTTTATGCCGACCAAGCTGATAATAGACAATTTATAATTACCGGCGGTACCGTTTCAGTCTCCTCTCGTCCAGGCACGCTGTTCGTGGACGGTGGCTCCGTCTTCATTACTTCGGACTTTCCACAGCCATCTCTTACCAACACTAAGGGCGAGTCGGTGAAAAACATTAAGGTCCAGATCATGCAGCATGACGGCACTGTGATGAAGAACACAAATTCCTGTGCCAGCCTGGACATTTATGATTCGTCCAGCAATCACAGCGTTTATAATCTGAATCATGCGTATATTACCAGCGGCGGAATATTGTCAGTGTGGTGTACCGGATCCCCTGCCAAAATTTCTGCCACAATAGGCAACGAAACATATACAGGTACAGTCGTGGGTGATGCTTGCATCCTCTATCCCAAGTTTGTCATTACCCTGGATCAACAGGGTGGCAGCGGCGGCACCGACACGTTCTCACAAACATACGGGGCCGGCATTGCGAGTTCCTATACGGCGCCTACCAGAAGCGGCTATTCTTTCAACGGCTATTACGACGCTATCACAGACGGAACTCAATATTTTGATTCCAAGATGGCTCCAACGCAAAGCACCTGGGATAAAGCAAAAGACACCACTCTCTACGCACGGTGGACCCTGAATGTCCCCACAATCAGCAGTACAACAGGGTATTCCGGTACTTACAATGGAACGATTCCTCCCATCAGCGTAACTGCCACCGCCGCTGTTGGAACGTTGAGCTACCAGTGGTATAAGGATTCCATTTCGGATGAAAATGCGATTAAAGATGCCACCTCTTTTAGCTATTCCATTTCCGATATTAGGGATAAAGGTACCTATTATTGCCGCGTTACCCTCACTTCCACAGACGGCCAAACCACCTCCCACACGGACAGCGAGCCCATTATCGTTGCAGATGCAACCCCCACGGTGACAGCCAAGCTGAGTTCCGCCAGCATCACCTATGAGGAGGATGCCACGCTGACCGTCACCGTAACCGGCGTGAAAACCCCCTCCGGCTACGAGCCTGCCGGCAGCGTCAGCCTCAAAGAGGGCAACACTGCAATTGGCACTGCTCAGATAATTACGGCGGATAACAACCAGGCGAAGTTCAATCTCACCAAACCCACAGCAGGCACTCATACCTACACGGCAACCTATACAGATACAAGCGGAAACTATGTGAGCAATACCGTTTCCACAACGTTGACGGTTCAAAAAAAGCCTGTGACCTTTGCCGTCACCAACGACACGCAGATTTGGGACAACACCGTGAAGAAAATCAGCTTCACCCCCAGCTCGCTGACCGGCACGGATTACACGGTAACGTACTACAAGGTGGATGAGGACACCAACACGGTGGACTTTTCCGCCGAGGTCACCAATCCCCGCACCTATGGCCGCTATGTCTATGTCATTGACTTCGCAAACACGCAGACGAACTATGAAATCAAGAATAAGGTAACAATTAGCTATACCGCCAATCAGCCCATTCCCACCGGCGGCAACGTGGGCGAGATGATGCTGAGGGTGCAGACCACGCCGGAGCAGGCGGACACAGCAGTCACCCTGACCCAGCCCACGGGCATTACCTACGGTGCAAACAGTACGCTTACCGCTACCGTTGACAAAACCGCATCCGATGCCGTCACCGGCAGCGTCACCTTTATGGACGGTGATGTGGTCATCGGTTCCGCCGTTGTGAAGAGCGGCGTCGCTACCTACACATGGGTCAAGCCCGCGGGCGGCACGCATACCATCACCGCCAACTATTCGGGCGATCTGCACTACAAGCCGGCAACGAGCACTGCTTCCGTGGAGCTGGCAGTCAATCCCGCCGCGCAGACCGTCTCCGCCTCAAACGTCACCAAAACCTACGGCGACGGCGACTTCCAGCTTTTTGCCGCGACGAACGGCGACGGCGCAATCACCTACGCAGTAAAGGATACTACCGACGTTTTGACTGTGACGGATGACGGCGTTGTGACCGTTTTACAGGCGGGCGAGGCCACCGTCACCGCCACGGCGGCGGCAACCGGCAATTACAACACGGCTGCGAAGGACATCACCGTCACCGTGAACCCCGCAAGGCTCAGCGTGTGGGCGACCGGCGCAACGAAGTTTGACTGGGACGGAAACCCCCACCCCATCACTGCCGCGTCCTATCCGAGCACCGCGCTTGACTTTGCCTATTACAAAATCGCAGACGGCAAGATTGAGGGCGCAGACATGGAAAATCCCACCGACGCAGGTCTGTATTTCTATGTCATCACCCCTGCGGATACCCGAAATTACATCATCCCCGACGCGGCGGTTGTCACACCCGGCAGCGCGGTTCCCGACGGAAAGTCCAACGCGGGCGTGATGGAGATTTTTAAACCCAGCAAAACCGAGGTTGAGGTCACCGCAGACCCGATTACCTACGGCGAAAATGCCACCATCACCGCAAAGGTTACGAAGGTCGAGGGCAGCGGCACCGGAGCAGGCGTTATCAGCGGCACCGTGACCTTCTCCAGCGGCAGCACCTTCCTGGGCATCGGCACGGTGAAGGCAGACGGAACAGCCTCCGTCACCTGGCAGCATCCCAACGCCAATTCGGCAGGCTATACCATCACCGCGGCCTATTCCGGCGACACCAACTATACCGCCAACACGGCTGACGGCACGCTGACCGTTGACAAGGCCGACCAAATCGTTACCGCCGCCAAGCAGATCACCAAAACCTTGGGTGACAATGACTTCCAGCTTTCCGCCACCACCAAGGGCGACGGCGCAATCACCTTTACTTCCGACGCTTCGGGTGTGCTGACGATCGACGGCGACATGGCGCACATGAACAAGGTCGGCACGGCAACCGTCACCGCCACGGCGGCGGAGACAGAGAATTATAACGAGGGCAGCACCACATTTGACGTAACCGTCAACGCGGCGGGTCTGCTGCTGATCGTATCCGACACCACCCGCAACACCACCGACCCCACCCACGGCATCACCGTACAGACCTATCCCGCAAATATAGAGGTTTCGGTTGCCTACTATGCAATTGCAGAAGATATCGTGGGGGATGAGGTAGCCGACCCCGCCGACGAGGGAACCTATCTCTACGTCATTACCTGCGACGACAACGATTATACAATTGCAAACGCATACACCTATGCAAAAAATGATCCGGTTCCCACCGGAAAACCCAACGCGGGCGTTTACACGGTGAGCAAATCCGCTCAGCCGGAATTTAAGTTCATTGAGCCGGTTATTTCCAAGACCTACGAGGACGACAGCTTTATCATCGCACCCACCGGCGGCGCTGCCGACAATACCGTGACCTACGTCAGCAGCGATGAAGAGGTGGCAGAGATAAGCCCTGAAACCGACGAGATTATCATCCATAAGGCAGGCACTGCCACCATTACCGCCACCTCTGAGGCCGACGGCTATATTCCCGCCACCGCTTCCTATGCGTTGGTGGTCGCCAAAAAGCCTGTGACCCTGACGCTCAGCGACACCACGGTCACCTATGACGGAACCGTGCGCAATATTGGCATTGACGACGACAACGATGCCTTTACGCCGAGCTTTGGGGCGGACGGCAACATCACCGCCACCTATGTGAAAAACGATGTCATCAGCGTTCTCAGCGCACAGGGTGCGGGCAAATATCTGGTGACGGCGCGCATTGCAGACAGCGATCCCTGCTATACCTCCGCGACCGCGACCGGTTATCTGCAAATCGACAAGGCTCCTTTGACCGTCACCGCCAATCCCAAGACCATCGTCTACGGCGATGCGCCCGACAACGACGGCGTGATCTACACCACGCTGCTCGGCGCGGACGCGGGACATCCGGAGGTGCTCTCCGGCACATTGTCCTTCGCCTACGACTATGCGCAGTATGGAGATATAGGCGATAGCTATGTCATCACTCCCTCGGGTCTGACCTCGGACAACTATGATATCACCTTTGAAACCGGCACACTGGAAGTGGACGCAAAGCCGGTCAGCCTGACATGGAGTATGCCCGACAGCTTTGTTTACAATGCGGCCGAGCAGGGTGTCACCGCAACGGTCAGCAACGCGGTCAACGAGGATATTGTGACCGTCACCGACTACACCAATAACAGCAAGAAGGACAAGGGCGACTATACCGCCGCGGCAACTGTCCTGTCCAATGCAAATTACACCCTGACGGGCGGCACTGCCCTCACAAAGGACTGGCACATCACTGCCGCCGCACCGACGCTGAGTTTGGCGAAGCAACTGTCTACCAACACCGGAAAGCCCATCGCAATCGGCGCGGCCAAGATCGTCGGCGTGGGCACGGACGGCGATCTGAGTGCACAGTACACGGTTACTTATACCTATTATACGGATGCTGCCTGCACTAAGCTAACCACAACGGCGGAGCATGGCGCGGAGCAAGAGGGCGGCGCGCCCGCGAAGAACGGAAGCTATTATGTCAAGGCTCACATTGATGCTGTCGGCAACTATAATGCGGCCGATGCTACGGCTGAGCTCGCCATCTACACCCCGTCTCAGGGCGGTGGCGGCGGTGGCGGCGGCGCAGCGTCCTCCACAACCGAGGTAACTCTGCCGAAGACTGACGGCGGAAATGTTACAATTAATCCCACAAAGCCCGCAAAGGGCGACAAGGTCACCGTTACCGTCACTCCCGATGAGGGCTACACAAGCGGCAGTCTGACCATTACCGATGAAAATGGAAAGAATATCAGCTATACCGACAACGAAGACGGCACCTACACCTTTACCATGCCCAGCGGCGAAGTGACCATCTCCTCGGCTTTTGTCAAGGCGGGCAGCAATGAAGGTATCTTCACCGACGTGGCGGAGGATGCGTATTATTACGACGCAGTTCTCTGGGCGGCGGACAAGGGCGTGACGAACGGCACCTCTGCCACCACCTTCGCCCCCAATGTCACCTGCACCCGTGCCCAGGCCGTGACCTTCCTGTGGAGAGCCATGGGCAGCCCCGAGCCGACCGCGACGAATTGCCCGTTCACGGATATGGACGCCGATGCTTACTACTACAAGGCGGTTCTGTGGGCGATGGAAAAGGGCATTACCGAGGGTACGTCTGACACGAGCTTTACGCCAGACGCCCTTGTCACCCGCAGCCAGACCGTGACCTTCCTCTGGCGTACAGCCGGTGCGCCTGCGGCTGCAATGGACAATCCGTTCACCGATGTGGACGACACGGCTTATTATTACAATGCAGTCCTGTGGGCGGCAGAGCAGAACATCACCGGCGGCACCTCCGCCACGACCTTCTCTTCCGCAAATCCCTGCTCCCGCGGCCAGATCGTGACCTTCCTCTGGCGGCAGTTGGGAAAATAATAACGCCTGATCCGGCGGGCAGTCCCTTGCGGACTACCGTTGTTTCACTGTACGAAACCAAAAGAGCGCACATCCGATGACTGCATCGGTGTGCGCTCTTTT
>JAQWCP010000110.1 GCA_028705905.1 Oscillospiraceae bacterium | reverse complement strand
TATTGAGCCGGGCGCGGTGCAGCCGGGGAGTATTGTGGCCATATCGTATGACGGGCTGGTCCGGGAGACGTTTCCCGCGGGCATCACCCCCTCCAGCATTCAGGTGCAGGAGAAACGCCCCTCCGTCATCACCCTTTATGAGCAGGTGATCGGAGACCTGTATGCGCAGGACCCGGCGCTGAATGCGGACGTTCGGTATATGGCCTTCGACCTGACACAGGTCTCCAATTTAACAGAGGCGGAAAAGAGCGCCTTTGTCTACCTGCTGGGCAACGCATATCGAAAGGAGGCGCTGCAAGGGACCTTTCAATCCCTGTGCGAGGCGGGGTACATAAACAAAGAAAAATTGTATTTCGAATCGGGCGTTTTATTCGAAATCGCGGACGAGGGGCTGACGGGCCAGACGGTGCATTTTTCGGCCTCCAAATGGCGGAGCGGTCTGGGTGCCATTGGCCTGAGCAACTGCGTGGCAACTTTGTCGGGAGACACTTGGACGTATGAAGTGGGCAGCAACTGGATTTCTTAATGGGAAAGGGAGGAAGAATGTGAAACGAATCGGAGCCATTTTCTTGGGCGCCGCGATGATCTTGTCGCTCTGCGCCTGCGCCCCGGCCAATACGCCGGAGGAGAGCCCAAGCCCCAGCGATTTACCCACCCAGTCTGTGGCGCCAGGCGGCGGGGAAGCCACGCCGCTGAAAGAGGTGACATACCCCGGGGCCATTGCGTTTGACGACTATGAGACAAAACAGCAGGTGCGGGAGGACAACCCGGTATCGGACCAGACGCTGGATGTCATGAAGCGATTTTCTTATCAGACGGGGGCGGCGCTGCTCTCAGGGGGGAAAAATGAAAACTATTCGCCGCTGTCTCTCTATCTGGCGTTGGCGCTGTGCAGCAAAGGCGCAAAGGGGGATACCCAGGCGGAGATTTTGTCCCTGCTGGGCGCAGAGGATGTAGAGACACTGACGGAACAGTGCGGCAATTTTTACCGCCAGTTTTATATGGACAACCAGGTGACAAAGCGGAAGCTGGCCAATTCGGTTTGGATGGATCAGCATACCAAGCTGAAAAACGACTTCTATTATCCGGCGGCGGAGCAGTTTTACGCCGAGTCGTATCAGATGGATTTTTCCGATCCCGATACGGGAAAGGTGATTGGGCAATGGATTGCCGACCACACCAACGGCACCCTGGCGCCGGATATTACCATAGCCCCACAGGACATTTTGCATATGATCAACACCGTGTATTTTTACGACCAGTGGGTGGACGGGTTTGACGAGGGGCAGACGAAGGAGGATGTATTCCATGGGGCGAAGGGCGATGAAACCATGGAATTTTTGAACCAGACCTTCAGCTCCCAAGCCTTTTTCAAAGGGGATGGGTTTTTACGCGCCTCTCTGGGTCTGAAAGGCGGCGGGGAGATGGTTTTTGTCCTGCCGGATGAAGGGGTGGATGTGAAAACCCTGCTCCAGTCGCCGGAGCGGATGCAGACCGTGTTGGAAGGCGGCCAGGGAACCTCTGGGAAGGTCACATGGAGCATGCCAAAATTCTCCTTTGATGCCAAGTACGACTGCAAGGAGATGCTCCAGAAGCTGGGGATGCAGTTGGCCTTTTCGCCCACGGCGGATTTTTCCGGCCTGACAGACAGCATGGCATATGTGGACAGTGTGGTGCAGGAGACCCATATTGGCGTCAACGAAAAGGGCGTAGAAGCGTCGGCGTTTACCGACATTGCCTTTGCCAAGTCTGCCATGCCCATGGACGAGGCGGAGATGATTTTAAACCGCCCGTTCTTATATGGCATCCTGCAGGACGGCGTTCTGCTGTTCGTGGGGGTGTATCAGGGCGAAACGGCATAGCGAAACATCAAAAAACAGCGCGGGAATCTGCGCTGTTTTTTGTTGCCCACTTCCAGAGAAGTGAACCGGCATTTCAAACAGGCCAGGGTCAGAACAAGGCTGTTTTCTGGTATTTTTGGTATTTCTTGTATTTAATGGTTCATTGTACTACAATAGAACCAGAGTGTCAGTTGCATTTCCAACAGTTTGACAAATGGAGGAAACGATATGGAAGAATTTCAGTCTGTTTTATCTTCCGTTGCCTTGTTTAATGGCATGACGTGGGAAGAGATTATGTCGCTCCTTTCCTGCTTGGGTGGTGTGCGGCGCAGCTATGTGGACGGGAGCCCCATCTGTCTGGAGGGGGAGACCGTCCGGTATATTGGCGTGGTTCTCGCCGGTGCGGTGCAGGTCGTGGACGAGGACTTATTTGGCCGGTGGAGCATTGTGGGCGTCATGGAGGCGGGAGAGCTGTTTGGAGAGGCATTTGCTTGCGCCGAAATTCCCAGGCTGCCCTTCAGCATCTGGTCCCGGGCGAAGAGTGAGGTTTTATTTTTGGAATATGAGCGGGTGATTCACACCTGTTCCGATGCCTGTTTGTTTCACAGCCGGCTGGTGACCAATATGGTTTCGGTGTTGGCGGGGAAGAATTTGATGCTGAACCGGAAAATCCGCTATCTCTCCCAACGCAGCACCCGGGGCAAGCTGCTTTCCTATTTGTCCGAGCAGGCCAAAGCCGCGGGCAGCCCCGTTTTTCAAATTCCCTTTGACCGGCAGACCCTGGCAGATTTCCTCTGCGTGGAGCGCAGCGCCATGTCGGTGGAGCTTTCCAAGCTGCGGCAAGAGGGGGTTTTGGATTTCCACCGCAGTACCTTCCGGTTTCTCAAGCCACCGGAAGACGAATAGGCGGGCCGACCTGCACCACAGCTTGGTTGGGTCGGTGCAGGAAAGAAAGGGGTCATCTTGCGGAAGACAGACGGATTTTTGCATATTGTATCAATAAACTTCGTCAAAACAGTGGACTTTTATGTATAAATATGATAAAATAAATCCAGATAATGGAATAGAGCCATGGGTTACTTACATGTTTTCCATGGGTGGTTTGGTCCGGCACACCCCGCGCAGACGCAGACATTGCCCCGCGGGGCGGCGGAGGTGCGGCGGCAGCAGAGACAGGGGCACCAGATGTGCCGGCGAAATGTTCAGCAGCATTGCTGGATCAGGCTTGGGACAGCGTGCGGTATACTGAGCTGACCCGAGAGGCAACCAATGAAAGAAAGGCCCGCCGCTTTTGCGGCGAACCTTTTTTCATCCGTGGGCGGGGCTGCTTGGGTTTATCTGTGCAGCTCGTCAAACGAGCGGTAGATGCGGCTCGCCACGTACCACTGGCAGAGGGTAAGCATGCCCATAAAGATCAGGAACAGGCCCAAAAGAAGGCCAAGGGCGATGGCGCCCATCAGGGGTTTGATAAAGAACAGAATGCCCAAAACAAACACCAAAATGCCCAAGATCAGAACAAGACCCCAACGGCTGCCACTCATGTCCTTCACTTCTACAGAGGAGATGGCGGCGAAAAGGCCCTTGCAGATGAGGAAAATGGCAAAGATGGTGGGCAGCACGGCGGCCAGCGCCAAAGACACCCCCGTACACATCAGGAAAATGCCCAGGATGACGCTTAATACACCGTCCACCAAATACCAGGTGGCGCCCAGCCGCCCGTGGATGCCGGAGCTGTAATCGGCAATGGTGGAAATGCCGTGTACCAGGATGGCGATGCCAAGCCAGTATGCAATGGAGAGCAAGGCAATGCCCGGGTTGATGACGCAATAGAGCCCCAAAATAATTTCCGCGATTCCGGAGGAAAGCCAGAGTATGCGCCAGAATGTTCGCATGAAAAGACCTCCTACAATCTCAATTTCTGGTTTTAGTATACCTGCTTTATGGTCAAATTGCAACCGACTAAGGGACCGGGTTGCCACAAGTTCAGACAATTTTTTTCAGTTTGTTGTGGCAGGATAGAAGTTGACTCTGCCTTTGGGAAAGACGGGGATCAAAGCCGGCTTATTTTGAGATACTGAAATCATGAAATCCCCAAAAAAGCGATCCAATGGTTTGGCTCTGTCCGGGGCGTTTGGCGCGGGGCGGCGAAAGGGCGGCGGGACGAGGAACCGGATGTGCGGGCTGGCGTTTCAGGGGCTTGGCCTGCTCTTTAGCTTTCGCAAAACTGTCTTTTCTTATACGTTTTCCCTTTCGGTGGGGCTCTTTTGCGGTGGGAAGGAACGCGCAGCGGAACGGTGGCTTCTTTTCCCATGCAACAGCCGTGTTTTTTAAAATTTGACGGGCAAAGGAAACCCACGGCCTTTGGGGGAAGATAGGAATAGCGGTCAATCTGGTATCATAAATACATCAAATGAAATGAAGGAGGAATTGTGATGAAACAGAAATTGGCTTTGGCGCTGTCTTTTGCACTGCTCTTGACCCTTTGTGCCGCCTGCGGCGGCGGAACGCCGGCGGGAAGCGCCGACCCCAGCACGCCGGCCACTGGCCAGGTGACGGCGTCGCCAGCCGTGTCGGACGATCCTGCACCCGCCACAGGTACCCTGGGTGAAAAAAGCGCCGCCTTTGCCGCGCTGATGCAAGGGGACTATTACATGGAGTATAGCGCGTATGTGATGGGCATGGAGATGGAGGGCGCTTCCGCATCAAAGGACGGGGATGTGGCCGCCACCACAACGGTAATGGGGATGAGCATGCGCACGCTGACCAAAGACGGGAAGCAGTATCAAATTGACGACGCGAGCAAAAAGTATGAGGAAGTGGAAAGCACGTCCCCGGAAAATGCCAGCAGCGGGGTCGTGGATTATTCCGGTATGGTGTACAAGGGCAAGGGCAACGGGGCTGTCCCCGGCCTGGAAGACGTGGATACCAAGCTTTACGACTATGAGGAATATGCCATTTCCGGCGGGACCGAGGACATGGACTTAGAAGTGACGGTTCGGATGTACATGAAAGGCGACAGCCTGTATGCCATCACCTCGGGCGTGATGGGGATTACCGTCACAATGGTCATCAAGACCCTGAGCGATGAAATTCCGGCGGGATTTATGGATTTGCCCGCAGACTATGAAAAAGTAGATTCCCTTGTAGATGCCCTTTACGGAGCCCAGTAAACAACCGGAACAACGGGAACAACGAACCGCCCCGGGTAGCGCAACGCGCCGCCCGGGGCGGTTTTTTGTCATTGGCGCTGCGGAGCGTCGGCATGATTACAGCGGAAGTGGGAAGCGTTTTTTCCCAGGTCAGCAAATTTGCCATGGTGATGGCACTGGGAGCCATTGGCCTGCAAACAGACTTCCGCCAGGTGGCCAAAAGCGGGTTTCTGCCCATGGTGCATGGATTTTTGGTCTCCGCCATTGTGGTGATCGTTTCGTTCCTGGCCCAAATGCTCTTGGGGCAGATGTAGAAAACAAGTGGGCCGCCAGATCGCGGCCCACTTGTTTTTTAGCCTGCCGGGGTGCCCTCTGGCGCCTCTTTCCGCCAGAGGGTCTTCTGCTCCTGCCGAAACAGGTAATTTTGATATGCCTGGCGCATGGCGACTTTTTCCCGGATACGGATGGGAATTTGCGTGCCGTCCTGCAACATAAAATTGTTGCCCTCTACCCGGTTCACATATAACAGATGCACCAGATAGCTGCGGTGGCACCGCAAAAAAGCGTCTGCCGGCAGCAGCGACTCTAAATCTTCCAGCGCCAGATACGTCTGGTAGGCATGGTCTTTTGTATGTATGATGGTCAGGTTTTTCCGCACCTCCGCATACCGGATGGACAAGATGGGCAGCTTTACATTGACCCGGTTGCAGGTGACTTCGATATACTGGGTGCAGTCCCAGAAGCGGGCCATGCAAAGGTCCAGCACCTGCTCTAGCTGGGTGTAAGAGATGGGCTTGAGCAGATAGCCCGCCGCCTGAACGGAAAACCCCTCCAGGGCATGATTGGGGTCGGAGGTGAGGAAGATTACCTCGCAGGGGGCCGTACACCGCCGGCGCAGCGCCTTTGCTACCTCCATTCCTGTGATGCCGTCCA
>JAQWCP010000109.1 GCA_028705905.1 Oscillospiraceae bacterium | reverse complement strand
CGGCCTTTATCAACGATAAAACCACAACTCCACCGCCGCCACCGGATATTGGCAACCTCGTTATTCAAAAGACCGTTACCGGCATCGGCGATACGGAAAAGGAATGGACGTTCAACGTGGCCTTCAGCAATGACGGCAGCTATTCTTACACCGGGAGCAAATCCGGCACGATCACAAGCGGAGACAGCATCAAGCTGAAGCACGGAGAAAGCATCACGATCTCCGATATCCCCGTAGGCACGACCTACACTGTTGTGGAGATGGAGGCAAATCAGAACGGATATACGACCACCGCGACGGGCAATACCGGCGAAATAATAAACGGCACGGCGACAGCAGCGTTCATAAACGATAAAACTGTGACGCCGCCACCGTCGCCTGATACTGGAAACCTTGTCATTCAGAAGACCGTTACCGGGAATGCCGGAGAAATGGACCGAGCTTTCACTTTCACAGTGACCTTCAGCAATGACGGCAGCTATTCCTATACCGGAAGTAAATCCGGTACGATCACGAGCGGCGGCAGCATCGCGCTGAAACACGGCGAAAGCATTACGATCTCCGATATCTCTGTAGGCACGACCTACACTGTTGTGGAGATGGAGGCAAATCAGAACGGCTACACAACCACCAGTACCCATGCGACGGACACGATCATCAACGGAACGACAACGGCTGCTTTTGTCAATCACAAATCCAGCGGCGGCTCGCCCCACGAACCCTCCTATGGCAGCCTTCTTGTGAAAAAATCCGTCACTGGAGAAGGTGATATGGATAAGGACTGGACATTTACTATCACCTTTAGCACAAGCGGCAGTTATTCCTATGCTGGCAGCAAGTCCGGCACCATCAGAAGCGGCGACAGTTTTACGCTGAAACACGGCGAGAGCATCACCATCTCCCGCATTCCGGTGGGTGCGACCTATACCGTGGTTGAGGCGGAAGCCAATGCAGACGGTTACATTACTACCAGCACCGGCGCAGCCGACACGATTACTAATACCACACATACAGCAGAGTTCATCAATCAAAAGCCTTCGATCTCTCCGGACAACCCCGATACGCCGGATGACCCGGACACACCAAGCAAGCCAGACAACCCCCAGGACCCGTCAATAGATATTCCAACTGATACCCCGCCAAAGGGTGGCGCATCCGATAGCAATATACCGCAGACAGACGATGTGTCGGATCTGTGGTTCTGGCTTGCAATGCTCTTTACCTCCGGTGTGGGACTGGTTGCCTTACTATCTCCAAGGCGTAAAAAAGGCGCGCACGAAAGATAACCGTACACGCAGAAGCAAGGGCGGGAGGTTCGTTCCCACCCTTGCTTTGTTTATCATTATAACGGAAAAGGAGGGCACATAAAATGTGCGGCAAGAAATGTGGCAAAAGAAGCTTCTCGAGCAAAACGGTTCTGTGTGCCCTGCTGCTTGGCGTATTTCTCTACTCCGGTTATTCTGTCATACGAATTGCGGACGATTACCGGCGAGCAGAGCAGATCAGAGCCGAATTTTCTGAATTTAAGCCTTCGCAACCGCAGACCGCAGATGTAACCCACATCACAGACGGAGAGGTTGCAACGGAAATAGAGCCGACATCGTCTGACAGCGGAATTCCCTCCGCCACAGAACCGCCTGTAAACTCAAGTTTATTGGAGGCACAGAAAATCAATGGAGATATCCTTGGTTGGATCACAGTAGATGGCACGATGATCGACTACCCCTTTGTGCGCAGTAAAGACAACGCAGACTATCTTCGTACCGATCTTTACGGGAACTATTCCGTGGCGGGAACAGTTTTTATGGATTACCGCTGTGAAGGTGACCTTTCCTCGTTTAATACCATTCTCTACGGTCATAAGATGAAAGACAGCAGTATGTTCAGCGACCTTGGGCTTTTTGCAGATGATGCGTTTTGGGCAGAGCACACCGGCGGAACACTCTATCTGCCGGACGTCACTTATACGCTGGAAGTGTTTGCTTACGCAGTAGTGCAATCTACGGATATGAAACTGTACGCTCCATACATTGAAGCCCCTCCGGAGGACAAGACTGAGCTGCTGCGGTATATTCGAGAACAAGCGCGGCAGTATCGGGAGATAGAGGTCGGGACAGATGATCAGATCCTTCTTCTTTCCACTTGTAGCTATGAATACAGCGGTGCGCGGAGTATAGTAGTTGCAAAAATCACCAAGGCACAATAGATAGGTGCCTATCAAATGCTCAATTCAATAAAACTAAGTTTACGGACATCTATCAGGTAGGATTGGCTGGGAGCAGGCAGTATTCGGGATAACCGAGTGCTGCCTGTTCTTCTGCCCATCAGAAACGCATTCAATAAATCCGCATCTCTGTGTTGCATGAACGCAGGGCTACAGGAGTTGGTATCGCCGAGAGGTGCTGTTTCTTTCCATCTGGCCGCTTCATACAGCGAGGAACGGCGAGAAGCCACCCGGAGATATACAGGGGAAACAGACTCTGCCGACAGACTGAAATGACGGGAAGAATTATTCGATTTTCCGCAGGGTACTTGTACGGATTTTGAAATGAAGAACATAGAAGCTCTTTTATGCTTCACACGGAACCTCTTGCAAATACAACCGGTTTATGGTATAAAATAAGTAGTCAATAAATTGACTTTTGTTGGAGGCTTTGCCATGACGAAGGACGATAAAAGAAACGCCTACCTGTATTGTAAGTTTCGTGATATGCAGTTTGCCCTTTATGATGAGTACGCAAAAAAGAACGGGCTTTTGATGAAAACGTTTTTGGTACTAAACGCCCTCTATTATGCGAAAGACAGCATGGGGCAAAAAGAAATCTGCGACCGTACATTTCAATCTAAACAGACGGTAAATCTAATTATCAAAAATCTGTTGAAAGATGGCAATATCACCATAGAGGGCGATAAGGAGGATAAGCGAAACAAGCTCATTTATCTTACCGAAAAAGGACGGGCGTATGCAAAAAAGACTGTGGTGCACATCACTTGGGCAGAAGATACCGCCATGTCCATGTTCACGCCGGAGGAACAGGAAAAGCTAATCAGCCTTTCGACGACATTCACAAAAAATCTGACAGCACTTATTCATCAAGAAGCGGAGGAATTATAATCATGGAATTTTACGAAGTTATCAATAACCGTCATATCGTCCGGGATTGGAAGGACAAGTGCGTTTCACCGGAGATATTGGAGCGGGTAATCTCCGCCGGTCTGAAAGCGCCGACCCACGACCATGCGCGAAATTGGGAGTTTATCGTTTTGCAAAACGAGCAGGACAAAGCAATCGCCCTGCAATTTGTGAAAGCATGGAGCGCCACGCAGGAAGAAATTAACGCCATCTTTGTGATGAAAACCACTGTACAAAAAATGTACGCCTACGCCATGCCCCGGCAGTATACCATGCTGCAAAATGCGCCGTATGTGATTATTCCGCTTTTCAAAGGGAGCACAGGTATCTTTCACGCTTCATCGGTAAACGGGCTGAACAGCTTTGCGTCCATTTGGTGCGTCGTGGAAAACATTTTTCTCGCCGCGACAGCGGAGGGGCTGGCCTGTTCCATGCGTATCCCCGTTGGAGAGGAAGGAAAGAAAGTAACGGCAGCATTAGGAGTGCCAATCGAATATATGATGCCCTGCTATATCGGCATTGGCTACCCGGTGGAGGACGCTGCTGTGCCGGAGCAAATTGACTATACCGCCGAACAAAAAATGCACTTTGGAAAGTGGTGATACGCTGTGATTTTGAACACAGGAGGACGGACAGATACCGTCCAATACTATACAGAATGGCTGCTTCAGCGGTTTGAGGAGGGCTATGTACTCTCCCGCAACCCACTTTTTCAAAGCAAAGTCACACGCTACGAACTGACGCCGGATAAGGTAGACTGTGTTGTGTTCTGCTCCAAAAACTACGCACCTATCCTGCTGCGTCTGCATGAAATTACAGACCGTTTCAATACCTATTTTCACTATACGATTACCGCCTACGGCAAAGATATTGAGCCGGGCGTACCGTCTATTGAAGAAAGCATCCATACGCTTTTGGAGCTTGAAAAAATTGTCGGCAAGCAGCGCATTGCATGGCGCTATGACCCGGTGTTGCTGACAAAGGATTATACGATTCCCCACCACCTTGAAACCTTTGCGGCAATGGCAGAAAAGTTATCCGGCCATGTTGACCGCTGCATTTTCAGCTTTGTAGAGATGTATAAAAAGCTGCAATTCAATATGCCGGAGCTTATCCCCCTTTCCACGCAGGATATGGACGAACTGGCGCGAGGCTTGGGGGCAATCGCCGCAAAGTATGGCATCCCAATTCAGACCTGCGGCACAAACGGGGATTTCAACCGGTACGGAGTACATTCTTCCGGATGCATGACGCTTGATATATTGGGCGCGGCCAACGACATAGAGTTTCGCCCCTTGAAGCACAAGGGGCTGCGGCAGGGCTGTCATTGCATCGAGAGCCGGGACATCGGCGCTTACGACACCTGCTTGAACGGCTGCAAATACTGTTACGCAAATACAAAGCCGCAGAAAGCGCGGGAGAACTACAAACTGCACGACTCAGCTTCTCCGCTGCTGCTCGGACACCTGAATGAAACGGACACTGTGCAGCAGGGCGCGCAAAACAACTTTATGAAAGGACGCTAATCGATGGATGTGACGATAAAAGCAATCGAAACGAAAAGCGTCCTCTCCAAGTCAAATCTTCCTGTCGGGGATTACTCGGTCAATCCGTATTTGGGCTGTCCTCATGCCTGTAAATACTGCTACGCCAGCTTTATGAAGCGATTTACCGGCCACCCGGAAGAGTGGGGGACATTCCTTGATGTGAAATACTGGCCGGCAATCAAGCACCCGGAACGGTATGCCGGAAAGGGCGTGTTCATCGGCTCTGTCACCGACCCGTATAATCCCTATGAGGAAACCTATGGGCGCACAAGGGCGTTACTTACGGAATTGCAGGGCAGCGGCGCCGAAATCAGCATTGCAACCAAATCGGATTTAGTCCTGCGGGATTTAGACCTTATCAAGACCTTTCCAAATGCCCGCGTGTCGTGGTCAATCAACACGCTGGACGAGAGCTTCAAAACAGATATGGACGAGGCCGTTTCCATCGGTCGGCGACTTGACGCCATGAAAGCCTTTCACGATGCGGGCGTCCGCACCACCTGTTTCATCTCTCCAATATTTCCGGGCATTACCGATGTGAAAGAAATCATCCAGCGGGCAAAGGAACAATGCAATCTGATATGGCTGGAAAACCTCAATCTGCGGGGCAGCTATAAATCGGTCATACTGGACTACATTCAGAAAAAGCATCCGTCGCTTTTGCCCCTATACCGGGAAATCTACACGCGAAACGACCGCCGCTATTGGAAGCTTCTTGACGCCGAGCTTAGGGCCTACGCCGCCCAAATTGGCCTTGCCTATGTAACGAACGATGACAGCATGACAAGGCCCATTGACGCACCGCCTGTCATTGTCAATTTCTTTTACCATGAGCAAATCAAAAAATCTGCGAGAAAGGACGGTGCACGCCATGCCGGAGCTGCCGGAAGTTGAAACAATTAAGCGTGTTGTTCTGCCACAGATTCAGGGCGCGACCATTCAAACACTGACCATAGAGCGCCCCGAAGTGGTCGCCTATCCCACAGCCGATGAGTTTTGTAATCGGCTTACTGGGCAACGGATATGTGATATGACCCGACGCGGAAAGTATCTGACCGTTCTTTTGGAAAGCGGCGACCGCTTCACGCTGCATCTGCGTATGACGGGATGCTTACTTATCGCGCCCTTTAATTATCCCGCAGAGAAGCACACGCATATCATTTTTGGGCTGGACAATGGAAAAGAGTTGCGCTTTTCTGATACACGTCGTTTTGGACGCTTTTGGCTTTTGGGGAATGGAGAGGCAGACACATACAGCGGTATTGACAAATTATGAGTTGAACCCTTTGACAGCCGACTTACTGCCGCATATCTAAAAGAGCATTTGGGCAAACGGAA
>JAQWCP010000108.1 GCA_028705905.1 Oscillospiraceae bacterium | reverse complement strand
AAACGGAAGCCATGCCGCAATGGCGGCATGAGGGGGGTAATGAAACAAGATGGGACTTGTGGTACAAAAGTTTGGTGGCAGTTCTGTGGCAAATACAGAACGGATTCGAAATGTGGCGGGGATTATTGCCGACACATACAAAGCGGGGGATAACGTCGTTGTGGTTTTGTCGGCCCAGGGGGACACCACAGACGACCTGATTGAAAAGGCAGCGGAGCTGAACCCAAACCCGTCGAAACGGGAAATGGATATGCTGCTGTCCACGGGGGAACAGATTTCGGTGGCATTGTGCGCCATGACCCTTGAGGGCATGGGGCTTCCGGTGGTATCCCTCACTGGCTGGCAAGCCGGTGTGCGGACCAACTCTGCCTATGGCGACGCCCGCATCAAACGAGTGATTGATGAACGGGTTTTGACAGAGCTGGATAAGCGCAATATCGTGATTGTGACCGGGTTTCAAGGGATCAATAAATATGACGATATTACAACGCTGGGCCGCGGTGGGTCCGACACATCCGCTGTGGCGCTGGCTGCGGCGCTGCATGCGGACCTGTGCCAGATTTATACAGATGTGGATGGCGTGTACACAGCCGACCCTCGCTCTGTGACCGGGGCGATGAAGTTGGAAGAGATCACATATGACGAGATGCTGGAACTGGCATCTCTGGGCGCACAGGTACTGCACAATCGCTCCGTTGAGCTTGCGAAACAATATGGCGTGAACTTAGAGGTGATTTCCAGCTTCACCAAGCAGCCCGGTACGAAAGTCAAGGAGGTAGTGAAAACCATGGAAAAATTGCATGTGAGCGGTGTGGCAAAAGATACAAAGATCGCACGGATTGCCTTGGTTGGTCTTTCGGATCGGCCGGGGATTGCGTATAAAGTGTTCTCGCTTCTGGCCAAGAAAAACATTAACGTGGATATTATTTTGCAGTCCATCGGCAGAGATGAGACCAAAGATATTAGCTTTACCATTTCCAAGAAGGATTTGGATGCGGCGCGCCAAATCATCGAGGAAAACAGAGAAATCATCGGCTTTGACCATATGACCATCAGCGACAGCGTGGCAAAAATTAGCGTGGTGGGCGCCGGCATGGTCAACAACCCGGGAGTCGCGGCTTCCATGTTTGAAGTGCTGTACAACGCAGGCATCAACATCAACATGATCTCCACCAGCGAAATCAAGGTTTCGGTTTTGGTGGATATCGCAGATGCGGACCGTGCGGTACAGGTGGTTCATGATCGGTTCTTTTCTGAGTTCGGCAGATGAGGATAAAAAGACAAGGGGCGGTTCCAACACGGAACCGCCCCTTGTCTTTTGGTAGCGAGGATGGTTGATTATAAGACTTTTGATAAAAAGTCCTTTGTTCTCTGGTTTTGCGGTGCGTCAAAAAAGCGCTGGGGCTCGGCCTCTTCCAAAATGCGGCCTTCATCCATGAAGACAACCCGCGTCCCCACTTCCCGGGCAAACCCCATCTCATGGGTGACCACTGCCATGGTCATGCCGTCTAACGCCAGCTCCCGCATGACTTCCAGCACTTCTCCCACCATTTCTGGGTCCAGAGCAGACGTTGGCTCGTCAAACAGCATCACGTCCGGATCCATGCAGAGGGCGCGGACGATGGCGATTCGCTGCTTTTGCCCGCCGGATAGCTGGGAAGGATAAGCGGTTGCCCGCTCTGCAAGACCGACTCGCTTTAAAAGGGCCATGGCTTTTTCCTCCGCCTCCTCTTTGGAACGCTTTAAGAGGCGGATGGGTGCCAGGGTCATGTTTTTTAAAATCGTCATGTGCGGAAACAGATTAAACTGTTGAAAAACCATTCCCATTTTTTGACGGTACAAATTGATGTTGGCCTTCGGTGCTGTGATGTCTTCACCTTCGAACAGAATTTTTCCGCCGGTAGGCATTTCCAACAGGTTGAGGCAACGCAAAAAAGTGGATTTCCCACTGCCGGATGGACCAATGATAACCAAAACGTCCCCTTTATGGATGCTCAGGTCAATGCCCTGAAGGGCGTGTAGGCTGCCAAAGGATTTCTCCAGCTGCTCCACTTGAATTAAAGTCTGATCAGTGATCACTGCTGCGCAGCCTCCTTTCCAATGTGGTGACGAGTTTCGACAAAATCATGACGAGAACCAGATAAATCAAGGCCACCGCGATCAAGGGCAAAAAGGCGTCGAAGGTGCGGCCCCTGATGATGTCACCGCCTTTGGTGAGGTCTTGGAGCGCGATGTAGCCGCTGATCGAGGTTTCTTTCAACAATACAATGAATTCGTTACCCAGTGCGGGGATGACGTTTTTCACTGCTTGGGGCAGGATGATGAACCGCATGGTTTGCACATAATTAAAGCCAAGGCTGCGACCGGCCTCCATCTGGCCCTTGTCGATGGACATGATGCCAGATCGAACGATTTCTGCCACATATGCGCCAGAATTGATGCCGAAGGCGATGATGGCAACGATGGATTTGTCGATGTTGACAGAAGCGAAAACCACAAAATAAATGATCAGAAGCTGGACAACCACCGGAGTGCCTCGGATCACTGTCAAATAGATGCGGCAGATTGCATTGCCGATTTTCATTTTTCCTGTGGTGTCGTGGGCGGAACGGATCATGGCCACCAAAAAGCCTAGGATAATCCCCAGGATTAACGCGCCAAGGGTGACCTTTAATGTGACGCCCAATCCATTCCAAAGGTAGCGCCAACGGTCATCTGAGATAAAGTCGTTGATGAATTTGATGCGAAGGGTGTCAGACCACTGACACAGCCCCACATAACACGCATGAAACCATTCGGCCATGCAATTGCCCCCTCTCGTGAGAACATGGATCAGGGGGGTGGAATGTCCACCGCCCCATCCATTTATTGATGTCTCGATGAATGACTAAGCTTTGATATACTTATCGATGATGCTTTGTAGCGAACCGTCGTCTTTCAGCTCTTTCAAAATTGCGTTGATTTTATCTTTCAGCGCGGTGTTGCCCTTGCTGATGGCGATGGCGTAATCTTCAACGGTGTATTCGGTTTCCAAAATTTTCAGGCCCGGTGTGGATGCAACGAAAGATTTTGCAGGTTCTCTGTCGATGACCACGGCGTCGATTTTACCCTGGGACAGTGCCAAAACGGCTTCTGTGCCTTTGTTATACCGCTCCACCGCTTCGTCGCCATAATCGTCTGTAATGTAAAAATCACCGGTGGTGGCTTCCTGCACGCCTACTTTTTTGCCTTCCAGGTCGTCGGGGGTTGCAATGTTGGAATCTTCTTTTACAATGACAACTTGATAGCCGGTGGCATAAGAATCAGAAAAGTCCACGTTGACCAAACGATCTTCCCGCACGGTCATGCCGGCGACACCGATATCTGCTTTGCCGGACTGAACGGCTGCGATGATAGAGTTGAATTCCATGTCTTCCACTTCTAACGTCAGGCCCATTTTTTCCGCAACGGCCTGGGCAATTTCCACATCGATGCCCACAACCTTGCCACCTTCGTAGTATTCATACGGGGGGAAGTAGGCATTGGTGGCCATGACCAGTTTCCCTTCCTGCACGGTTTTGATGTCTGTGGACGGGTTTGCACTCGCGCCTTCCGTCGGGGTTGCGCTGGGGTCTGCCGAGGGAGTTTCGTTGCCATTGCCGCAAGCGACCAGCGCCAACAGCATACAGACCGCAAGGACGCCCAGAACCAATTGCTTGAGATGTTTCATTCTAATACTCCTCCATTTTAAAATACTCCCTTGAGACGGGCTGAATATTTATTCAGCCCGTCACTCAAGATGTGTTGAATATTATATTATAAAATGAGGGCGGACACAAGACTATCCTGAAAAATTCCAATAAAACCAGGGAAATGCAAGCGGCTGGGCGGATATGATGTCATGCACAGATTTTAGGTGAAGTGGCGGAAAAGAGAAGACGGCCAGCGCCCTCACAGAGATTTGGTGGAATGCTTGGGCGGGTGGGGAAGCACTTGACACCGTTTCGTTCCCTTGATATAGTAAAGACAATTCAGAAGGTGTATTCTTCCAAAAAGGGAACGTGCTTCTGAATGACAAAGGAGGCTTCTATGGCAAGAGCGGGATCAAAACGAGAATACGGCAATGAAAGCATTTCATCCCTCAAGGGCGCGGATCGGGTCCGGAAACGTCCGGGGGTTATTTTTGGTTCTGATGGACTGGAGGGATGCCAGCATGCTGTATTTGAAATTCTTTCCAATGCCATTGACGAGGCCAGAGAAGGGTTTGGCAACCTGATTGTTTTGACCAGCTATGCAGACCATTCCATTGAAGTGGAAGACTTTGGCCGGGGTTGTCCGGTGGATTTCAACCAGACGGAGAATCGATACAATTGGGAATTGGTTTTTTGCGAATTATATGCCGGCGGGAAATATGACAACAACGCCGGAGAGCATTATGAATATTCTTTGGGCCTAAACGGCCTCGGTTCCTGTGCCACCCAATATGCGTCGGAGCATATGGATGTCACTGTTTTTCGGGATCAGATGAAATATACGCTGCGCTTTGAACAGGGAGAAAATGTGGGCGGCTTACACAAGGAGGCCAGCAGCCACAAAAAAACAGGGACACGCATTCACTGGAAGCCGGATTTGGCGGTGTTTACCGACATTGCCATTCCGGATGAGTATTTTCACGATGTTCTGAAAAAGCAGGCAGTGGTCAACGCCGGTGTGACATTTCGATTTCGGAAGGAAGTGGACGGGGCATTTGAGGAAACGGACTTTCGATATGAAAACGGGATCAAAGACTATGTGGTGGAGCTGGCGGGGGAAAGCCCGCTGACAGCACCTGTGTTTTGGGAAGGTCAGGCACAGGGTCGGGACCGTGAGGACAAGCCGGAATATAAGGTAAAGCTGTCAGTGGCGTTTTGTTTTTCCAATCTCGTCAGCCGGGTTGAGTATTACCACAACTCCTCCTGGCTGGAGTATGGCGGCGCGCCGGAAAAGGCAGTGAAGAGCGCCTTTGTTTCGGCCATTGATGGATATTTGCGACAGAATGGAAAATATCAAAAAGGAGAAGGGAAAATTGGTTTTCCGGATATCCAGGACGCCCTGGTGCTGGTGACCAACTGCTTCTCCACTTTGACTTCTTACGAGAACCAGACCAAGAAAGCGGTGAACAATAAGTTTATCCAAGAGGCGCTGACAGATTTTTTGCGCACCCGGCTGGAGATTTATTTTATCGAAAATCGGTTTGATGCGGAAAAAATTGCAGAGCAGGTGATGGTGAACAAGCGCAGCAGGGAGGCGGCGGAAAAGGCCCGGCTGAACTTGAGAAAGAAGTTGTCCGGCTCCATTGACATTGCAAACCGGGTACAGAAATTTGTGGATTGCCGCAGCAAAGATGTGGCCAAGCGAGAACTTTATATCGTAGAGGGTGATTCGGCGCTGGGTGCCGTTAAGCTGTCCAGAGACGCAGAGTTTCAGGGGATTATGCCCGTGCGAGGCAAAATTTTAAATTGCCTCAAGGCAGATTACACCAAGATTTTCAAAAGCGAGATTATAACAGATTTATTAAAGGTGATCGGCTGTGGCGCCCAGGTGGAGAGCAAGCACACAAAGGATATCCCGGCATTTGACCTGGGCGGGCTGCGTTGGCATAAAATCATCATCTGTACAGATGCGGATGTGGACGGGTTCCAAATCCGCACACTGATCCTCACCATGCTGTATCGGCTGACCCCAGCGCTGATTAGGGCCGGATATGTGTACATTGCGGAATCACCGCTGTTTGAAATCAATACGAAAAACAAAACATATTTTGCCTATTCCGAGCGGGAAAAGGCAGAAATTTTACAGAAGCTTGGAAACCAGAAATGTGATATTTCCCGATCCAAGGGGTTGGGTGAAAACGAGTCCGATATGATGTGGCTTACGACGATGAATCCTGCCACCCGGCGGCTGATCCGCGTGATGCCTTCGGACGTAGAGCAGACGGCGCAGGTGTTTGACTTGCTGCTGGGGGACAACTTGTCCGGACGGAAGAGCCACATCGCAGACAATGGATATAAG
>JAQWCP010000107.1 GCA_028705905.1 Oscillospiraceae bacterium | reverse complement strand
TTGATTTTATTAAAAACTCTTTTGAGCTTTATTCGAAAAAAGTGAACGCATTTGTTGTGGCTTTTAGTGGAGGCAAGGATTCACAAGTTATTTTGGATTTGGTTAGCCGGGTCATTCCTGTTGAGGAATACAAGGCTGTTTTTACCGATACAGGCATGGAATTGCCTTGTACGCAAGATACAATCAAGGAAACGGAAATGTATTATAGAAACAAATATCCACAATTTATATTACATCACGCCAAAAGTGACAAAAGCGTTATTGATATGTGGAATAGCTATGGCCCTCCCAGCAGGGTTAATCGCTGGTGCTGTTCTGTATTGAAAACAGCATTATTTGGCCGCAAAATGAAAGAATTGCTGTCTACAACTAAACAGCCCAAAGTTATTGTATTTGAAGGTGTACGATCAGATGAAAGCTCTCGGCGCGAAGCATATAACAGAATCGGTGAGGGTGTAAAACATATTAATATTGTCAATTGTCGCCCTATTTTTAAATGGAACACAACAGAAGTATTCTTATATTTATTCTCTCGAGGTATTCATATCAATCCGGGATATTCAATGGGGCTGACAAGGGCTGGATGCAGTGTATGCCCGTTTGCTTCTGATTGGTCTGAATTCGTTATTCGTAAAAAATATCCTTTGCTGGCTAAACAATACACTGATGTGATTGAAAAGATGGCCAGGAATATTGGTATTAAATCGCAGGAGAGAATAGACCATTATATTTCAAGTGGCAATTGGAAAAAGAATGCTGGTGGAAAGGGTTTGATATTCGACAGTTCAAGGATTGACATTATTTCAAAGGAACCGAATTTTGAATGTGTTGTCCTTAATCCCAAAACGGAATGGAGAACATGGTTCCGAACGCTTATGCACGAGGCCCCACTCTTTTATCCTATAGGGACTAATAAATATAGCGGCGAGTTTAAGTACGACGGTCAAATTGTCAAGTTTGAAGTCGAAGAATTTAACTCGACAATTCATTTTAGAGCCTTCGGAACAACAAATAAAATACTTTTAATCAGTCATCTTTCCAAGACATTTACTAAAACAGCGTATTGTGAAAAATGCGGTGTTTGCGAAGTTGAATGTCCGACAGGCGCTTTACGTGTCCGTAATAAAGTCACTCTCGATGAATCAATGTGTATGCATTGCCATAATTGCTTCAACATCAATACTAAAGGATGTATCATCGCCACACGGCGTCAAATGTATGAAGGAGGTAAAGTTGTGGGAGGTAACGCAGTAAAAACATCTGGTATTGATAAATATTCGACGTTTGGTATCCGCGACACCTTTGATAACCCGTGGATGACAAATTTCTTTTCAAATATGAATAATTGGTTTATAGGGTATTCGGGTTTAGGCCCCAAGCAAATACCAGCTATGCTTGCATGGATGCGTGAGGCTGAATTGGTTACAGAAAAAGAGAAAAAGGTATCTGATTTAGCAATATTGCTTAAGCCGGAATTCTTCTCTCATCCTTCCCTTGTATGGCAAATTATATGGACAAATTTGAGCTTCAATTCCGCAATTGCCAATTGGTATACAAATAATATCCATGTGGGTATTACATACGATCGTACTGGATTGCTTGAAAATCTAAAAGAAGAATACCCCCATCTTAACGAAACTACATTAGGCAACCCGATAGCTGCTCTTTTAAATACGTTTGCGAGCACCCCCTTGGGCGGTACCGCTGCTGATATTGCGGAAAGCAATGATAATCTTCGTGTTGGCATACTGACAAAATCCGGTAACGCAATAAAGGCGATACAAAAAGTTGGAACTAATCGAATTTCAGCAGTTGCCATTGCGTATTTGCTATATAAAAATGCCGAAGAAAACGATGCATATGAGGTTACTGTCTCAGATTTCTATGAAAGGAATATGCATGGAGTTTATAATGTGTTCGGTTTACCGGCAGAAGCGTTCATTAGCGCGCTCCGTGCTTTAATGAACATGGGAGTCTTAACGGTTGATTTGCTCGGAGGTCTTGATAATATTCACTTAAATAGGGGCTTTTCTTCATATCAAGTGCTGAGAGATTTACTTTCAAGGATGAAGTAATGAAAAGATGCGAAGTTTGCAGCGGTAATCTGTCAAAGGATGAAGTTGCCTTAAACAAAAAACTAATTAGTAAGAATTGTAAGCAATTTATGTGTTTGCAATGCTTGTCCGAATATTTAAATGTTGACGTTGAGATCTTAGCAGAGAAAATTGTGCAATTTAAAGAGGAAGGCTGTACGCTTTTTCTATAATTGATTGGAGGAGCGGTCATGAAATATTCTGAATTAGTCGGCGTTGATGAACAATTTGATTCAACATTCAATGTTATTGCT
Source organism: Oscillospiraceae bacterium (assembly GCA_028705905.1). Classification (GTDB taxonomy): domain Bacteria; phylum Bacillota; class Clostridia; order Oscillospirales; family Oscillospiraceae; genus RGIG529. The sequence continues at coordinate 3,687 of JAQWCP010000107.1, read as the reverse complement.
GAACGCGGGGATAATTGGAAAACATTTATTTCAAACAAAGTGTTTGAGAGCAATATGGCGCAAATTATTTCGTCTTTAGCCGCGACCGAAAAGAATGAGCGGAAATCGTTTTGGATTCAGGGCACCTATGGTACCGGAAAAAGCCATTCGCTGTCGGTCATAAAGCATTTACTGAGCGACGATTGCGATTCTATAGACGATTATTTGCCGAAAATTCAGAATATCCAGCTTCGGGAGAAAATCCGTAATTTCCGAAAGGAGAAGCGGGCTCTTCCTGTCATTCTTCGTGGTGTTTATGCTATCACAGACTCCGCTGACATGATGTATATCATTCAATATCATGTTATGCGCACACTTGAAGAAAAAGGAATTAGCATTGCTGTCAAGTCTGATTTTTCCACTATGGTCGAACGTGTCAATGACCCCAAATTAAATTCTTTTTGGGAAAGTATATTGAGCGGTTCGCTTAAAAAGCATGTTTCCTCAAAAGATGGAATTATTAAGAGACTAACACAAACTGTCCCAGATGTTTCCCTTTTACGGCAAATAATTGAGGAATTTAAAGCTTCCGGGTTATCCACATTTTCTCGCAATATTGATCAGTGGTTGCTTGAAGTAAAAGCAGAATTGGATAAGCAAAATATAGCTGATTATTTGATTATTTTATGGGATGAGTTTACTGCTTTACTTGATAAAACAGAAAGAAGAAGCATTCTAAATACGCTACAAGATATAGCTGAACTTAGTAAAGTTGAATTTCCGGAGACTGGAAAACCATCAGGCATCTTTACTTATGTAATTACGCACAAAAATTTGGAAGCGACGGAAGCCTATAAAGATTTAAAAGAAAACGAAAAGACCATGGCAAAAAACCGCTTTCTATTAATGCATTATGAGATGCAGCCATATACTACATATCATATATTATCCGCAGCCATTCAGCGAAAAAACAAGGCAGAAATAGACTCCATTGTCATGCATAATTATATAGGGAAACCCAGTGTGATGAACGTGTTGGATAATATAGTAGAAAACACGTCTGGCAATGCCAGTGAAATGAAAGACTGTATTATAAGCTTGTATCCATTTCATCCCTATACAGCCTATCTCTCGACATTTGTATCGCGCATAATGGGATCTGCGGAAAGAAGTATTTTTGAATTTCTTCACGATTCAAATAAAGGGTTTAAGAATTTCATCCAAAATGAAATTGAAGATTTTCCATTTTTAACAGCAACATATGTTTGGGATTTCTTCCGGAATATATTTGAAGAAGACACTACGGGCAAGTTCTCTCCTGTAATAAGCAAATACAAGATGCATATTGATAACGTCACCCAGCAAAGCATCATGATTACGGAAATATTCAAAGTGATTCTTCTTCTTAATATCCTTTCCCAAGTTATTGAAATCGAAGAAGAATATCATGAGAGTAGACTTATAAAACCCACAGAGGGCAACATTGTTGCTGCTTTCAGCGGTATATATGATCCGAGCGAAGTCCAAAAGTGCTTGCAATATGTTGATGAACAACAAATAGTTTTTAGAAGTCCAGATGATGTGTTTGAGATATCGTTTTCAACTCTGCCACCGCAAAAGGTTTCAAATGAAACAAAGAAAATATACCCACAGTACGAAGATGTTAGCAAAATAATCGAGTTTTATCCGGTATCATGCCAAAACCAAATAAATAAGACCTTATCTTCTCATGTCTATCGCTCATGTAAAGTCGGTTGCTTTTGGGCTGGAGATAAACAATCAACTTTACGGAAAAGGCTGACCAATACTTTCCCCGCTGGATATGCACTTAATATTGCTGCCTTTTTCCTGCGAGGCTCAACGCCTGAACTTGATAATATTATTGGGCGTAGTGAATGTTCTAAGCAGCAAGCTATTGATAACCTTATTGGCCTGTCGAAAGAAGAACCATTCAAAGATATTATATTTATTTTGCCCAACGCCGAACTCGGGCAAATAAAGCTTCGTCAATTTGTTGAAAATATGGCTCGTTCCGCTGTGGCTGACTCTTTAAAGTTGCCTGAGGCTGAAGATCATAAACGTGATGCGGAAAAATGGATAAAGCCTTGGGTGACCGATGATATTATAAAAGGCAGCGCAAAGCTGATTTTCCGTGGAGATTGTTCCGAATCTGCGTTCATGGCCCTTTCCCAAAAAATAGCTGACTCCTGCCTCCCTCAAATTTTTGTTTGGGGCTTAGAAAAAATAACGGCGGCAAATATTAAAACGATTTGGACATCAAAAAAGGCAAAAAAAGTCGTAGAAATAGTTATTGCTGCAAAAAATCGGTCCGCTCTCGAAAGCGGATGGAGCGGTTACCCGGACTTGAGAGCATTATTACTGGATAATTCCGGGAATTACATATTTAATGATGCATTGGAGTTGATCCCAAATTCTGATGCACAAAATCCAGTCGTTCATTTGTGTCAAGAAGTTAATAATACGATTGAATCTGTGCAATCGGAACCTGTGATTGATTTAAGCCGTAGCCTTTTCTATTTGAGTTGTGGTACATTTGGTTATTATTTTAATCCTGTATCTATGGGGGCATTGGCACTGGCACTGCGTCCTTATTGTAAAAAGATGTTTACTTCTGGCAACGGGAATCTCATTGATGAGATTGCCCTAAGGGATTTAATAATATGTATGTTCGATAAGTGGGAGAATTCAAAGAACTCCGACGAATATATCATACGGTTCAGTACGCCCGAGGAGCGCGAGTTGGTATTAATGCTGAATGAATTATTCGAGACAAGTGAAGATAGCCTTATTAAAGTCAAATGGGCAATTCGTACTGCCTTTGAAATGAAGAACCAATCGCCACTTTGGTCATTAAAGTATGCTGTGAATGAAGGCGACGCTTTTAATGCGCTCGTTGATAGGCTGTTCTGGTTTGTTAAGGTAACTGATGAAAACATACAGCAAAAAGATATTGATGATATTCTCACAAGACTCAAAGAACTTAAAATAGAATTATCACAGGCTTTAATCAAAATAGAAAATTCGAATTGCATTGAGAGTTTTTTAATCATATGTCTTGCTGAGGTAGGAAGCAGCGAACAAGAATTAGACGATTTAATCCAATTCTTAAATCAAACACTTAATGAAAAGAAGTGTCTTTGGGAAGAAGACACCGTTCATAATAGCGTATATAAATGGAAAGCGCAGAAAAGTATGACCGAGCAAAAGTATCCTGCTCCTGGCAATGAAACTCAATCAGTTAGTGAAAATGGAGCGTGCGAACCTAGAATGCCGTGTAATAATGGAACTGGAACCACATATATAACTGTCGAGAAAGAGAAAGTAAAAAAGACCATTCATGACTATACGGGTAACGTAGAAGATTTAAAGGCATTATTACTGATTTTGTGCGATATGTATCCGAACATCGTCGCTGATGTTGAATCTCTTCTGAATAACTGAGCAAATAAGAGGTGAAGGCGTTGGACAAGCAAATAATTGAGGAAGCGCTGTCATTAGATTTACAGAGGAAATCGCAATCGTATTACCGATTCCCTGTGCGTTTTGTTTTGCTTAATCTCGGGCCTTCGGCTACGAATAATTTGAGCTTTATAGCAAAACGCTTTAACTGTACAATTATTGAATTATCAAAACAACTATATCATGATGATGCGTGGCTTACAAAAGAAAGCATCCTAAATGTAGTTT
>JAQWCP010000106.1 GCA_028705905.1 Oscillospiraceae bacterium | reverse complement strand
TTATATCCATATATTCTTATAACCTCTTCGGCAACATCTTCTGGTAAATTAACATCATTTCTACCTTATGGCCTGACATCGCCCACAGAAAGCAACGCCATTTCCGGCGCCAATACTCCATTTTTGGATCATCTCTTCCAAACGTGCCCCCATTGCACCCTCTCCGCATCCGGCATGGATGTGGGGCTCCCGCCCGGCCAAATGGGAAACAGCGAGGTGGGGCACACCAATATTGGCGCCGGACGGGTGGTATTTCAAGATTTGCCTCGCATTCATCTGGCCATTGAAGACGGGTCTTTTTTTAAAAACCCGGTCTTTTGTTCTGTCATGGATGCTTGCAAAGAAGATGGACGGGCGCTCCATCTTTTGGGACTGCTCTCTGACGGCGGCGTACACAGCCACATCACCCACTTGTGGGCACTGTTGAAAATGGCAAAGCAGGTTGGCGTGCAGCGGGTTTATATCCACGCATTTTTAGACGGTCGTGATGTTTCTCCCACCTCTGGTAAGCAATTTGTGGCCAGCTGCATGGAGATGTGCAAAACCATTGGCGTTGGGCAACTGGGTACCATCACGGGCCGGTACTTTGCCATGGACCGTGACAATCGATGGGAGCGGGTAGAGAAGGCATACCACGCGATGGTATTGGGGGAAGGGACCTTTACAGACGATCCTGTTGCAGCCATTCAGTCCCTTTACGATGCCGGAACGACAGATGAATTCATTGAGCCGCTGGTCTGCGGCTGCGACGCCCGCATCCGGCCAGATGACGGGGTCATCTTCTTCAATTTCCGGCCCGACCGCGCCAGGGAAATCACCCGGGCGTTGGTGGACCCTGAATTTTCAGGCTTCCCGCGTAAAAACGGATTTTTCCCCTTGACGTTTGCCTGCATGACGGAGTACGATGCTACCATGCCAAATGTCTCTGTCGCCTTTGCCCGTCTGCCGCTGGACCATATTTTTGGAGAGTACATCAGTCATCTGGGCATGACCCAGCTGCGCATTGCAGAGACAGAGAAATATGCTCATGTCACGTTCTTTTTCAACGGCGGGCAGGAAACCGTGTTCCCCGGGGAAGATCGGGTTTTGATCCCCTCCCCCAGCGTCGCCACATATGACCTAAAACCGGAGATGAGCGCTTATGAAGTGGCAGAGGAAGCGGCCACGCGCATCCGCAGCGGAAAATATGACGTCATTATTTTAAACTTTGCCAACTGTGATATGGTGGGCCATACGGGTGTCTATGAGGCTGCCGTGAAAGCGGCGGAGGCAGTGGATGCCGGCGTTGAACAAGTGGTAGCCGCCACTTCCGACCGAGGCGGCATCGCCATTGTTACAGCAGACCATGGCAATGCGGAACAGATGCGCCACAACGACGGCGCGCCCTATACCGCCCACACCACAAACCCTGTTCCGTTTCTCATCTGCGGGGCCAGCGCCAACTTGCGACAAGATGGGCGGCTGTCTGATATTGTACCCACCATATTGGATTTGATGGGATTGGAAAAACCAGATCAGATGACTGGTAAAACGTTAATCACACCATGAACCTTGTCTATGGTGTATTGTGTTGTTTGAACGATTGTTTCTGATATGCTGATATGTTGAATGGAAGGAAAGAGGAAAGTTATGAAACAAACCATTGAAATTGTGGATGTCTTGGCACGAGAAATTTTAGATTCCCGGGGCAATCCCACTGTGGAAGTAGAGGTATTCCTGGATGATGGCACTGTGGGCCGCGCGGCAGTCCCATCCGGTGCTTCCACCGGGATTTTTGAAGCCTGCGAGCTGCGGGATGACGATAAAGGGCGCTATCTGGGCAAGGGCGTTTTGCATGCGGTGCAAAACGTGAACGGGGAAATTGCCGACGCGCTGGTTGGCTCCAATGTGCTGGACCAAACAGAGATTGATAAAATGCTGATCGAGCTGGACGGCACCCCCAATAAATCCCGTCTGGGCGCCAACGCCATCTTAGGCGTCAGCATGGCATGCGCCAAAGCGGCTGCGGAATCTCTTGGTATGTCTCTGTACAATTACCTCGGGGGCATGAACGCCAAAACCCTGCCGGTTCCCATGATGAATATCTTAAACGGCGGAGCCCACGCTTCCAACAACGTAGACATACAGGAGTTTATGATTATGCCTGTTGGCGCACCGTCTTTTCGGGAAGGGCTGCGCATGTGCGCAGAGGTGTTCCACGCGTTGAAAAAGGTCATCACCGCCGCAGGCGGCTCTACCTCTGTTGGCGACGAAGGCGGATTTGCCCCGGATTTGAAGCGAGACGAGGATGCGTTAAAGCTCATCGTGGAAGCCATTGAGACGGCAGGCTTTGTCCCCGGTGAAGATTTCTGTATTGCCATTGACGGGGCTGTCTCTGAATGGTATCAAGAAGACGGCACATACCGGCTGCCTAAGGCAAAAAAGACCATGACCCGGCAGCAGATGGTCAGCATGTGGAAAAATTATGCCGCCAAATATCCCATCATCTCCCTGGAAGATGGTATGGGCGAAACCGACTGGGAAGGCTGGGCCTTATTGACCAAGGCCCTGGGTGATAAAATCCAGCTGGTGGGGGATGATTTGTTTGTCACCAACGTGAGCCGCCTGCAAGAAGGCATTACTCAAGAGGTTGCCAACTCCATTTTAATCAAAGTAAATCAAATTGGCACCTTGACCGAAACCATGGATGCCATTCAAATGGCCAACCGCGCCGGGTATACCGCCGTGATTTCCCATCGCTCCGGCGAAACGGAAGATACCACCATTGCGGACCTGGCAGTGGCCCTCAATGCCGGGCAGATCAAAACCGGCGCCCCCTCCCGAACTGACCGGGTGGCAAAATATAACCAGCTTCTGCGCATTGAAGAAGAGCTGGGAACCGTGGCTCAATTCCCAGGCCACAATGCATTTTTTAACCTGAAGTAATATTCAACATGCCTTGGAAAGGAGACGAACAGGATGCCAGATTGCTTTTGTATCCACTGTGGGGCAAAACTATTAGATACCGCTCCGTCTCCCGCCCAGTGGCAGTCAAATCTACCCGCTTTCTCTCAGCGTGAGCAAGATGTGATTTCTTTGATCCTGGCCGGCTATACAGAAGGGCAGATGGCAGATACACTTTATTTAACTGTCGGAACTGTAAAAACATATAAGCGGAATATTTTTAAAAAATTAGGGATCCACTCTCGCCGGGAATTGTTTTCTGCCATTTATAAGCGGGAAATCCAAATCCCCAAAGGGAAATTGCCCGCCGGCCGCACCAAACCCCGTCCTCTCTTCTGTCTGGGGTGTGGACAGATTCTTTCTCCCCAAGCCCAATATTGTGGTGCTTGTGGCAAAAAAATATAAAACAGCCCCTCTTTCGAAGCGCCTCGCCATGCAGTTTTTCTGTGCGGCGAGGCGCTTTTTTCTGCTTGAGAATGTTTTTTAAAATTCAGATTTCCCGACCATATTCTTCTGTCCAGATTTTTATAATAAAAAGAAACGGAAGGACAAGCATCCTTCGGGGAGGGCAGATATATGGAACACACAAATATTAATCCGAGGCAAAAACGAATGAAATCCCCCCGCCTATTTACGAATAAAAGCACTGTCTTTTTGCAATCGCCTTTGGTATTGCAAATTGCGGAGTACGGCATTCGTTTTTTTCTCGGCGCCACTTTGTCAAGCGGAATGCTCCTGGGCGGCTGCATTCCTTTTGGCCTTGGCTTCCTGGGTGCGTCAGGGCCAGGCCTATCGGGGCTTTTTTCCCTTTTGGGATGTTGCGTGGGATATCTCTTTACGCTTTCCTTTTCCACGGCTCTCAAGTACATTGCCGCTTCCATCCTTATTTTTGCCGTCTCCTTTGCGTTTTTCGACGTGCGCCTGTACCAAAAAGCCTGGTTCATGCCTCTATTTACCAGCTTTCTGACAGCAGCCACCAGCTTTGTGTATCTGCCTGAACAAGGATTTCATGCACATGCTCTCATCTTGTTTTCCACAGAAGTGCTTCTGGCAGGCGCCAGCGCGTATTTTTATAAAATCGCATTTTCTCCTTGGACGGATCCCAAAGAAGAGGAACTGACCCGTCAACAGGTCATTGCCATTCTCATCCTTTGTATGAGCATTCTGGCCACCTTGTCTCAAGTGGAATTGCCCGGCCATATCTCTATCGGCCGGCTGGTGGCCGCTTTCCTGGTCATGCTCTCTGCGCTGCAGGGCGGTATGGGCAAAGGCAGCACCATGGGTGTGGCTTTGGGCGTCTCCATGGATCTGGCAGCCGGCGCACCCCCCTTTTACACCATGGCATATGGGCTCGCCGGCTTAATGGCCGGTACCGTTTCCGGCCATGGGCGGCTGGCCACTGTGGTGGCTTATGTGTTATCCAACGGCGTCGCTGTATTGTGGGCTTTGGGAGAGGGCACGTCCCTTTCTATTTTATATGAAGTGTTCATCGCTTCTATCCTCTTTATGATCGTCCCGGAGCGGCGCCTGTTTCGCATCGGCGCACTGTTTCATACCGCAGCAGAATTTTCTGGGGATGAGGAAGACATTCCCATTCGTACTTACGTCAAAGAACGGCTGGAGGCGGCCTCCGCCGCCTTTCGGGAGTTGTACGAGGGCATCCGCTCTTCGTTTCAGCCCAATCGCACCAACGAACACGACATTGCTGTGATTTTTGACCGGGCCGCCAGCCGCGCCTGCCGCAATTGTCCTCTTTATAATTCCTGCTGGCAAAGAGGGTACGCCGCCACATTCAAGGCCCTTTGCGCGGCGTCCAGAACGATGCTGGATCGCGGCAGGGCAGAAACCTCCGACTTCCCGCCTCATTTTTCCAAACGATGTATGCGCTTTTCCAGCTTTTTGGCGGCAACCAATGAGGAGCTGACCGCACTGCTCTATCGAAGGCAGTATAGAAACCAGCTTTTAGAAAGCCGCATGGCAGTCTGCCGGCAATATGAAGACTTGGCCGGTATTTTGGACCAAACTGCCGCGCAATTGGACACCCAATTGCACGCCGATGCCCAGCAAACCCGCAAATTGACCCAGTTTTTACAAGAGTTGGATTTGGAGGCCCAATGCAGTGTATTCTATGATGCCGGAAACCACCTTCGGGTGGAAATTGAAGGGAGTGAATTGTCTGTCTTAACGGAAGATGAAATGCAAACCAAACTATCGGATTTGCTTGGCATCCCACTGCGCCCCCCACAGTGGAAGGAGGGAGAACGGGAGCGCATCATATTCACAGAACTGGAACCTTTGGCGGCCATCATCGGCGTCGCCGCACGACGAAAGGAGAATGAAGCCGTCAATGGAGACAACGGTTCTTATTTTAAAACAGACGATGGAATATTATATATCATATTGGCTGACGGCATGGGCAGCGGGGAAGCAGCCGCCCGGGAAAGCAATTTGGCCATCCGCCTGCTGGAACGGTTTCTTAAAGCGGGGGTTCATCCCGAGCCGGCGCTGCAAACACTGAATTCGGCCCTCATCCTGCGCAGCGAGGCAGAGGGCGGGTTTACGACCCTCGACTTATTACAGGTCAATTTATTCACCGGGCAAACCGATTTGTATAAATTTGGAGCCGCCCCCTCCTACTGCGTTCAGAAACAGCATGTCCGTCGCATTTCCGGCAATGCCATGCCCATTGGCCTTTCCACCGGAGGGATCCCTTCGCCGGACATTGCCCATTTACATGTGGATGCAGGGGACTTGATGGTTCTTGTTAGTGACGGCCTTCTAGGCGGCGGAGAGGACCAGTGGTTGCGCACCCTGATTGCGGAACATCAACCCGGCGATCCGCCACGTAAATTGGCCCGTCGCATCATCGACACCAGCAAAGAGACCGTAGGCACCCTGGATGACAAAACCGTGATGGTGCTGGCGGTGGAAACCCGCACAGCCCAGCCAGACCCGCTGCCCCAATCCTAAATTTCTTCCCCCGGCATCCGAATGGATGCCGGGGGTTTTCGTTTACCCCTTCACACGGGCATGATATTGGATGTCCACAGCCTGCTCCACTTCTAATGTAGCAAAAAAGATGCCTTCTTCCGGGTCCATATGAAACGGAGGCC
>JAQWCP010000105.1 GCA_028705905.1 Oscillospiraceae bacterium | reverse complement strand
AGTCGCGGGAATCGATTTTGCTTCCCGGTTGATGGAGGAGATGGCGCGTCGTGGTGATTCCCTCTTTTTATTGGGTGCCAAGCCCGGCGTAGCTGCTTTGGCTGGAGAACGTTTACAGCAGAAATATCCGGGACTGCACATTTGTGGTGTGCATGATGGATATTTTAAAGAAGATACGTCAGTGATCCGGGAGGTCAATGAAAGTGGCGCAAAGGTGTTGTTTGTTTGTCTTGGCGCGCCCAAGCAGGAGCATTGGATGCAGGATCATATGAATCAGCTCAATGTACAGCTTATGGTTGGCCTTGGCGGATCTCTGGATGTGTTTTCCGGTCAGGTAAAACGTGCCCCGGATGTTTGGGTAAAATTGGGCTTAGAGTGGCTATACCGCCTGATTCGGGAGCCAAAACGGATCGGCCGCATGTGTAAGCTGCCGTTGTTCCTCTTTGCGTCTTTTGGGGCGCGAATGCGGGGAGAATAGGAGGAAATATGGCAGGGAAATTGATCGTTCTAGAAGGGACAGACGGTTCGGGCAAATCAACGCAGCTACAATTATTGTGCCAACGTTTGCGGCGGGAAGAAAAGCCATTTCATCGGTTGGTTTTTCCGCGATACAAAGAACCTTCTTCTACTTTGGTACGAATGTATTTAAATGGTGATTTCGGGACGCATCCATCGGATGTTAATGCCTATGCGGCTTCCACCTTTTATGCGGTTGACCGCTATGCTTCGTATCAAATGGACTGGAAGAAAATTTATGAATCTGGCGGACTTTTAATTTCGGATCGATATACCACGTCAAATGCCATACACCAAGCTGCCAAGTTGCCAAAAGAGCAGAGAAAGCCCTTTTTTCAGTGGTTATTTGATTTCGAATATGATAAACTAGGCCTTCCGGCACCTGATCTTGTCATTTTTTTGGATATGCCAACGGACTATGCAACGCAACTTTTGCGCAGCAGGGAAGACGCCACAGGGACACAGAGGGATATCCACGAAGTGGATACCACATACTTATCATTGTGTCGTGAAGCCGCTTTTGAGGCGGCGCAATATGGTGGGTGGCGTACCGTTTCCTGTGTTCATGATCACGCAATTCGCACACCGGAGGAAATCGGGGAAGAAATCTACCACATGATCTTTTGAGAAAGGAAGGGAATATGGTATATATTCTTTTGGGAAATGGATTTGAGGAAATAGAAGCCGTCACACCAGCTGATCTATTGCGCCGTGCAGGTGTAGAGACCGTATTGGTTGGGGTGGATGGAAAGACTGTAACAGGCGCACACGGGATTCAGGTGGGGGCGGATATTTTGGTGCCAGATATCAATCTGGAAGAGCTGGAGATGCTCGTTCTTCCAGGCGGAAAGGGCGGCGTCGATTCGATCCGTGCCAATCGGGATGCACTTGACCTCATTCGTGAGGTGCATGCAAGAGGACGTTATTTGGCCGCCATTTGTGCCGCACCTTTGATCTTGGCAGAGCAGGGGTTTTTGGATCGTCGCAATGCCACTTGTTTCCCTGGTTTAGAGGAAGAAATGGGAAGCACGGTTACTGCAACAGATGCCAGCCTTGTAATCGATGGTCGTATGATTACGGGGCGTGCGCCCGGGACTGCAATTGAATTTGGACTGGCCCTAGTGCGTATGTTGCGTGGGGTTGAAGCTTCAAAAAGGGTACAAGAAGAAATTCACTATGAAAATAAGTAAAGAAAACCTGCGTGATACGATGTGGAAGGCACATAAGGCACTGCCTTCGACTGTGCGCAAACAATCAGATCGTGCGTTGTTTTTTCAGATGCGTCAGCTGGAGCTGCTGCAAAATGCCGGTGTTGTTTTTTTATTTGTCGGCAATCCCCCGGAACCAGAGACATTCGAGTGGATTGAATATCTCTTGAGCCTGGGTAAAATTGTCGCTGTTCCTCTTTGCTTGGAACACGGGAGAATGGAGGCGCGTTGTATTACAGCAACGACGCAACTGGTTCCCGGTAAATTTGGAATTTTGGAACCAGTCACAACTTGTCCCATGATAGAAAAAGAAAAAATTGACGTTGCGCTGGTGCCGGCTGTATGCTTTGGGCGTGACGGATCCCGCCTGGGCCGCGGAGGGGGCTATTATGATCGTTGGCTACAAGGATATCGCGGTGTTGCCATTGGAGTCTGCCGAGCACAATTTTTGTTGGAGCATGTTCCCGTCGAACCCCACGATGAAACAGTGGATTATATTGTAACAGAAGATGAAGTGATTGCCATTTCATAAACGCATGCCACTGATATTGGTGGCCCCATGCGGGACCGGTAGTCCTGCATGGGGCTCTTGGTACGTAACGGAAAGAAAATCAGATTAGCAGCAGGTTGATCCGCAGCTCCCTCCACAGCTACAGTTGTTGCCACAGATGCCGGAGCCACCGCAGCAGAAGAGGACGATTAAGATCAATACGATCCAGATGCAACTATTGTTACTACCAAACATGATTGCTCACCTCACTTTTCTTATCTGCGCCATACTATGCATTGGGTGCGCAGTTGGTGACTTGGGTACATACTATTTTGCGTTTCATACAGATTGGAGTGGTTTTCCTATGCCGCAAGAGGGTAAAAGATTAGAGAAACATAATACCTCGTCAGGTGCAAAAGCCAGAAGAGAGACGGAATATAAAAAGCAAAGTCAAGCCAAGGGTCAAACAAATCGACCCATTCCAAGAGGAGAAGATAAAAGGAAAGGGCCTTTTGGCGCATTGGTTTATCTGGCGCTGATTATTGGTATTTCAACGCTTCTTGCTGGATTGAGTTGGGTTGCAATCAACGATGTATTGGCGCTCAACAAAGAAGAAAATGCATCTGTTGTCGTCATTGAAGAAGATGATACGATGGGGGAAATTGCCTCTCAATTAAAGGAAGCTGAAATTATCGAATATAAATCACTTTTTCAACTGTACTGCAATGTTTCCAAGGCAAGGGAAAAGATTACTCCGGGTACCTATGAATTGTCAACTACGATGGACTACCGGGCGATTGTCGCGGCAATGGGGAAAAGTTCATCGAGTCGCATTACTGTATCAGTGACGATTCCGGAAGGATATACGCTCAAGCAAATTTTTGAGTTGTTAGAGGAAAAGGGTGTCAGTTCTTACAAGAAATTGGAGGAAATGGCGGCCACATATGATTATAATTTCTCGTTCTTACAAGATATTCCCTTGGGAGAAGCAACTCGTTTGGAAGGATATCTCTTCCCGGACACCTATGACTTCTATTTGGGAGAAGACTCCAAAACAGTGCTCAATAAAATGCTGGTGAATTTTGATTCAAAGGTAACAGCTGAAATGCGCGAGCAAGCAACAAAGCGGGGATATTCTGTCCATGAGATTATCGTTATTGCGTCGATGATTGAGAAGGAGACGACAGGTGCAGATCAGAAAAACATTGCGTCTGTTATCTACAACCGTTTGAATAGCAATAATTTTCAATATTTACAGGTTGATGCAACCGTGCAATATGCATTGAAAGAGCGGAAGGAAAAACTGTCTTTGGAAGATCTGGAAGTGGATAGCCCGTATAACACGTATAAGTATGAGGGGCTACCGGCTGGCCCGATTGCCAATCCAGGCCTGGTGTCCATCAATGCAGCACTCAATCCGGCAAAGACAAATTATTATTACTATGCACTGGGAGAGGATAATATGCACCATTTCTTCAGAACGTTCCGAGAACATCAAACGTTCGTCAACACTTTGCCAAATGACTAAGCCGGAATTGTTATCCCCCGCAGGAGACATGGAGCGCTTGATTTTTGCTGTGACTTATGGTGCCGATGCGGTCTACTTGGCGGGTCCGGACTTCGGAATGCGGAGAGATGCAGGAAATTTTGATGGGGATACGCTGCGGCAAGCGGTGGACTTTTGTCATGCGCGGGGCGTAAAAGTGTATGTTACTTGCAATACTTTGCCAAGAAACGAAGAGATGGATCGGCTACCCGCTTTTTTAGAGCAAGTGGCGGATGCAAAAGCCGATGCGTTCATTTTAACTGATTTAGGTGTATTTTCCTATGCGGAACGATATGCCCCCCAAATCGAACGGCATATCAGCACACAAGCGGGGATCGTCAATTATGCAAGCGCATGTATGTGGCATTCTTTGGGGGCGAAACGAGTTGTATTGGCCAGAGAGCTGACACTAGAGGAAATACGAGAAATTCGAGAAAAAACGCCAAAAGACTTAGAGCTGGAGGCGTTTGTGCATGGATCTATGTGTGTGTCCTTTTCTGGCAGATGTTTATTATCCAATTATATGACCGGAAGAGATGCCAATCGCGGTGCATGCGCCCAGCCTTGTCGGTATCAGTACGCATTGGTGGAAGAAAAGCGGCCAGGCGAGTATTTCCCCATTTTAGAAGATGAAACAGGAACTTATATTATGAATGCAAGAGATCTCTGTATGATTGATCATGTTCCTGATCTTTTAGACGCTGGAATTGACAGCTTCAAAATTGAAGGACGCGCGAAAACAGCTTATTATGCAGCTGTCGTGACCAATGCATACCGACACGCAATAGACGCCGCCTGTGCGGGGGGGCCGTTGGATCCTGTTTGGCGCGCTGAAGTGGATAAAGTAAGCCACCGACACTATGGTACAGGCTTCTTTTACGGCAGGCCGGAGCAAGGGCAATATTATGAACATTCTCGTTATTTGCGAGACTGGACTGTGGTGGCCTATGTTACTTCCTGTGATGAAGATGGGAACGCCATTTTGACCCAGCGCAATCGTTTTTGGGAAGGGGATGTGCTGGAACTGCTACAACCGGATAAAAAACCAGTTTTATTCCGTGTAGAGAAAATGTTCAACGTGGATGGAGAAGCAATCAACCTTGCACCCCACCCGGAAATGACAGTAAAACTCAAATTGCCTTGCCAGGCAGGGCGAAATGCAATCTTGCGAAGATGTAATTTACAATCAGAGAAGTAGGCTTTTTTCGGAAACAGTGTTTACTTTTTTGTAACAATTGTGGTATAATTTCAAAAGCCTGTAGTTGAAGTAATGTCACGGAAAAGCCGCCTTCAAAAAGGGCGGTTTTTTCCTATAGACAATACAATTGATACATTTGGTAATGGGAGGAGTCATCCATGGAACAGTTAGGGCTCAATGAGCTGCGAGAAAAATTTTTATCGTTTTTTGAAAGCAAGGGGCATTTAAGACATAAATCATTTCCGCTTTTGCCACAGGGCGACAACAGCTTGCTATTGATCAATTCTGGTATGGCACCATTAAAACCATACTTTTCGGGAGAAATGACTCCACCCAGTAAACGGATGACCACCTGTCAAAAATGTATTCGCACGCCGGATATTGAACGGGTGGGGAAGACCAGCCGACATGGTACGTTTTTTGAAATGCTGGGCAACTTTTCGTTTGGTGATTATTTTAAACATGAAGCCACTGCTTGGGCTTGGGAATTTATTACACAGGAATTGCAAATTCCGATAGACCGCCTTTATGTTACAGTTTATTTGGATGACGATGAAACGTATGACATCTGGACAAAAGAAGTGGGTGTAGACCCTTCTCATGTTTCTCGTCTTGGAAAAGCAGACAACTTCTGGGAAATTGGTTCCGGTCCTTGTGGGCCTTGTTCAGAAATTTACTTTGACCGTGGAGAGCAATATAGTTGTGGCAGTCCTGACTGTAAAGTAGGATGCGATTGTGATCGGTATGTGGAATTTTGGAATTTGGTCTTTACGCAGTTTTACAACGACGGCAATGATAACTATAGCGATCTAAAGCAGAAGAACATCGATACTGGTATGGGGTTGGAGCGCTTGGCCTGTATTATGCAAGGGGTAGAATCTTTGTTTGACGTGGATACGGTGATGCGCATTACGCAGCACGTTTCTCGTATCACAGGTGCAGCATATGGGCAGAGCGACAAAGTTGATGTATCTCTTCGTGTCATTACCGATCATATTCGATCTACAACAATGATGATTTGCGACGGCATTTTGCCGTCAAATGAAGGCCGTGGATATGTTTTGCGCCGGTTACTCCGTCGGGCGGCTCGCCATGGGAGATTGCTTGGTGTGAAACGTCCCTTCTTGTATGAAGTGTGCGAGACGGTG